>CAYOJD010000036.1:9385-23598 GCA_964404205.1 uncultured Prolixibacteraceae bacterium | reverse complement strand
TATTTTATGAAACGGGCGCTGGCCGAAGCGCAGCAGGCTTTCGCCGAAGGCGAGGTGCCGGTGGGTGCCGTGGTGGTATGCCAAAACAAGATTATCGCCCGCGCCCATAACCAAACCGAGACGCTGAACGACGTAACCGCCCATGCCGAAATGCTGGCCATTACGGCCGCTACCAACCTGTTGGGGGCAAAATACCTGACCGGTTGTACGCTTTATGTAACCGTGGAGCCTTGCGTGATGTGTGCCGGGGCATTGGGCTGGTCGCAGGTAGAGCGGGTCGTTTTTGGCGCATACGATACCAAACGGGGCTATCAACGCTATGCTTCGGAAGCGATGCACCCCAAAACGGTGGTTACCGGCGGTATCATGCAAAACGATTGTGAACAGCTGATGAAAGATTTTTTTGAACAGAAAAGAAGGTAATATCCATTCGCCGCAATAAGGTGCGGGTTCAACTGCACATCCATTCTCAGCCGGTTTTCGGTGAAAAACCTACTTTTAGGGATTCTAAAAAGTTGTATTTTTCAACATAAACATTACACTTTTCCCACCAACTCCTTGGTCGAAAGCAGGCCACAGGCGGCATAGATATCCTGTCCGCGCGAGGCACGGATGGTGGTAAGAATCCCCTTTTCGTTGAGCATCTCTTTGAATTTTTCGACTACCGTATCGTCGGGACTGTGAAGTGGCGTTCCGGGAACGGGATGGAAACGTATCAGATTGATGCGACAGCGCAACCCGTTGAGCAATTTGGTCAGCTCGCGCACATGATAAGGGGTATCGTTTAATCCTTTGAACAAAATATACTCGAACGAAACGCGGCGCTGACGGCCAAAATCCCATCGTTTTATCTCATCAACGACTTCGGCAATGGGGTAGGCAATCTGTACCGGCATCAGGTTGCGGCGCTCCTCGTCGAACGGGGTGTGCAGGCTAATGGCCAGATGGGCCTCGCTTTCATTTAAAAAGCGCAACATGGCCGGCACAATGCCCACCGACGAAACGGTAATGCGGCGCGGGCTCATGGCGTAGCCCCAGTCGGCGGTAAGGATTTCGATACTTTTCAGCACCTCGTCGAGGTTATCGAACGGTTCGCCCATGCCCATGTAAACAATGTTGGTTACCTCGCCAAACTCTTCGATGCTGCGAATTTGGTTCACAATCTCGCCGGCAGTAAGCTGCCCGTCGAACCCTTGTTTTCCGGTCATACAGAAAAGGCAACCCATTTTGCAGCCCACCTGCGACGATACACAAACGGTTTTACGATCGTCGTCGGGAATCATCGCTGTTTCGATAAACTTGCCATGAATGGTGGGGAAAAGATACTTTTTGGTCCCGTCGTTGCTGACCTGCACTTTCGACGGGGCTATCGCTCCAATTTCGTATTTCTGGTCGAGCAGTTCCCGTGCTTTTTTCGAGAGATTGCTCATCTCGTCGATGGTGCCAATCTCTTTTTTGTACAACCAGTCGGCCAACTGCTTGCCGGTAAATTTTGGCAAACCAAGCTCTACAGCCACTTGCTGCAACTCCGTCAAACTCTTCCCAAACAACTGCTCTTTCATCGCTCTGATTTCAAAAATAGATTTCAGCTTTGATGTTTTGGTAAGGAATTCCCTTTCCGATAAGGATGTCGCGCACCTCGACCACCATCAATGCCCGTCCGCAAAGGTAATATTTAAAATCCAGCGGAAGGTTATTTTGTATTTTCAGCCAATCGGTTACCCTTCCTTCGAAATGGCCGGTATCTTTCCCGCGGGAGATGCAACGGATATAATGGCCTTCGGGCATCGCTTCAAACTCGTGGTCGAAATAACATTGTTCCGGTGTCTTTGCCCCATGTACCACCATTGCATTTTGAGCTTCACCCCCAAGCAACATGCTGCGAAACGGGGCAATACCCGTACCGGTAGCTATAAAAATGGAGGGGCCGCCATCGCAGGCAAAACTGCCATAGGGGGCCGAGGCCAAAAAACTGTCACCAACAGAAAGGGCAGCCAACCGGGGGGTGAGCAGTCCGTCGTCCTTCACATCGAAAAGCACCGAGAAATTATCATCGTCGGGGCCACTGCACAAACTATAGATACGTGGCGGGTGGTTGGAGGCAATGGCCAGTTTTACCACCTGTCCGGGAATAAAGGGGCGATCGCGTTTCCAGGAAATCAACCAGACCCCGGTTGCCATTTCACGTTTTCCGGTTAGCTCCACCTTATTGGTTTGATGCTCTTTTCGGATATATTCTTCAGGTTTCATCCTTTGCTGATTATTGCATTTTGCTTACTTCATTTTTAAATAAACGAAGCATTTGGACAAAAGGTTTTCGGTAAACTTTATTGTGGCTTTATACGTAACTTAAAAGTCGGATCATTTTCGGGCAAAATTGGCATGAAAAAGGTATCTTCGCTGAAAGTTACCCGAAAACGGAATAAGGAATGACAGACAAAATATTGGCCGGATTGCGCTGGATAGTGGTAAAACTGTTGCTGTTGCCCGTCTACTTCTACCAATATGTTATCTCCCCGCTGAAACCGCCCACCTGCCGCTATGTGCCTACCTGTTCGCAATATGCAGTGGAGGCCCTGAAAGTTCATGGTCCGGTAAAAGGGTTGATATTGGCAACCCGCCGCTTTTTCAGTTGCCATCCGTGGGGTGGCGAAGGGTACGATCCGGTTCCTCCGAAAGAAGAAAAGAGTTGTAAACATGATCACGAAAGAAAGAAATAGTTCAATGAAACGCATACGGAATTATGGGGTTGTCGCCATGGTGACCCTGTTTTTGCTGGCAGGCTGTGGAACAGCCCCGCAAAAAAACGAAGAAAGAGTCGCTTTTGTCAGTATTCTACCCCTGAAATATTTTGCAGATAAGATTGCCGGCGAACGGTTCAAAACCGAAGTACTTGTCCCTCCGGGCGTAGGCCCTGAAACCTATGCCCCCACACCCAAACAGATTGGCTCCCTGTCGCAGGCTTCGCTGCTCTTTGTTACCGGCCATATGGCCTTCGAAGAGGCCTGGAAAGAGGGGGTTCAGTCTGTCAGCGACAGACTGCTGTTGGTCAATACTTCCGAAGGGGTCGATCTGATTGGCGAAGAGGTAGAGCATGGCGATCATACGCACCTCCACGGTGTCGATCCGCACACCTGGTCGTCGCCTGCCGAAGCCAAAATAGTGGCCCGCAATATCTACGATGGTTTTATGAAAGCCGACCCCGGGCATGGCGAGATTTACCAACAGAATTTTGACCGGTTGCTGGCCGAAATCGACAGTGTCGAGAAACAGGTTGGGGAACTGCTGGCAGGTGTCGAGCACCGGAAATTTTTGATTTTCCATCCTGCTCTTGGTTATCTGGCCCGGCAATACCAGCTCGAACAACTTTCGATTGAATTTGAAGGGAAAAACCCAACGCCCCGCCATATGCAAACATTGGTGCAGCAGATAAAGTCGTCGGGGATCGACCTTATTCTGATGCAAAAAGAGTTCGACAAAGAAAACGCCGAAGTGTTGGCCAAAGAGACCGGTATCCGAATTGTCGAAATCGACCCGCTCGATTACCAGTGGAGCGAACAGATGGTATCGATGGCCAAAAAAATTGCCGGAAAAGAGTAACCAGTTATGGGAAAAGAAGAAAAACCGCTGATTGCCATCAAAGGGCTCACCGTCGGATACGGAACCCACATCATTCTTCATGATGTGGATCTCGACATTGCCCAACGCGATTTTATTGGCATTATCGGGCCCAACGGCGGAGGAAAAACAACATTACTGAAAGCACTTTTGGGTTTATTGGAACCCATGAAAGGGGAAATCAGGTTCAGCGAATCGATGACCGAAGGAAATATCCACCGAATCGGTTATTTGCCGCAAATCAACAATATCGACCGCAAATTCCCGATAACCGTATCCGAAGTAGTCAAATCGGGACTGATGTCGCGCAACCGCCTCTTTAGCCGCTATCCGGCCGAATCGGTAGCTTACGCCGGCGAACTGATGAACCAGATGGGTATTTTCGGTATCCGGCATAAAGCGATTGGGGAGCTTTCGGGCGGCCAGATTCAGCGTACGCTGCTTTGCCGGGCTTTGGTAAACCGTCCAAGGTTGCTGGTCCTCGACGAGCCCAATACTTATGTCGACAACCGTTTTGAACGCGAATTGTACGAAAAACTGAGGTTGTTAAACGAGGAGATAGCCATTCTGCTGGTCTCGCACGATTTGGGAACCATATCGACCTATGTCAAATCGATTGCCTGTGTAAACCGCTCGCTCCATTATCACCCCGACAACAAGATTACGCCCGAGTTGCTCGAAGCTTACGAGTGCCCGATAAAAATTATTACCCACGGCGAAGTGCCCCATACGGTCCTTTTACACCACGAACACTAATGGAACAGATAATTCACCTTTTTCAGCTTACTTTTTTCAAGAATGCCCTGCTGGCAGCCATTCTGGCCAGTATTGCCTGTGGCATTATCGGTTCGTACATCGTTTCGCGACGGATTGTATTTATCAGCGGCGGAATTACACACGCTTCGTTTGGCGGAATCGGAATGGGTTACTATTTCAGCTTTGACCCGATTTTCGGAGCGGTTATCTTTGGTATCCTATCGGCACTGGGCATCGAGTTCTTCAGCAAAAAGGCTGATCTACGCGAAGATTCGGCCATCGCCATGCTCTGGGCACTGGGAATGGCGCTGGGCATTATCTTCATATTCCTCACTCCCGGCTATGCCCCGAACCTGATGAGCTATCTTTTTGGAAATATCCTTACCGTTTCGCTAACGGATTTGATCTTTCTCACGCTGCTGGCTATTTTTATTGCAGCCTTCTTCTTTTTTTTCTATCGCGTAATCCTGTTTGTCGCTTTCGACGAAGAGTTTGCCCTCACCAACAATGCTCCTGTACGCCTGATTAACGCCATCCTGATAAGTCTCGTTGCACTAACCATCGTACTTAATATCAGAGTAGTCGGAATTATCCTGGTTATGTCGCTGCTTACTATCCCTCAAGCCATTGCCAATCTGTTTACCAAAAAATTCGACCGGATGATTGGTTATTCAATTCTTTTCGGGTTGATAGGTTCGCTGCTCGGGTTGCTCTTCTCGTATATTTACGACATCCCGTCAGGGGCAGCCATTATTTTTGTACTGGTAGTCATGTGGGGGTTGATTAAGAGTGCGAAAGTACTTTTTAGCAGACCGGAAGCGACCCAATGAGTGCTGCAATTTTTGAGCCCGCTTTTCCTATATTTGTCTGAAGTGCCGGTCAACAGCTTTGGGAATGAAAAGAACAATTGAAAATAGCATTCGCGGAAACCTCGCATTCGTCTATATCATCATTGCCATCGTTTGCGTGGTTACCGTTACCTATGCCTACAAACTCCGTGACAAAATTGGCATTCAGCGACAGAATATCGAACATTATCACCACCAGTTATCGCAAACCAATGATTTAATCTTTACCGTACAACAGGCACAATCGTCGGCCAATCGATATGTAGTGACCAAAAAATTGGCCTATCTGCGCGAGTCGCAACGTTTAGCCAAAGAAGTGGAACTAAAAATCGATTCACTCAAAACCCAAAATATCCAACCCCTATTTAGCGATACCCTTCACACCATCAACCAATTGCTGGTAAAGAAGCAAGATATTGCACGCGATTTGATTCGTCTGTTTGCCCGCACCGACCTGCTTCAGGAACTAAAAGAAAAAATAGATCAGGCCGAGCCTGTAGTCAGTGAAACACCACTGATTGTAACCACCACCAAACTGGATACCGTCATTCAGACCGTTCCCCAAAAAGGTTTCTGGAAACGGTTGGGTGCCGTTTTTGCACCCGGCAAAAGTGAGCCTGAGACCAAGGTCGACATTGTTACCACAAAGGTCGATACGATAAAAAGTTTTACCGTCGATAGTCTGGAGATTCTGAGCGATGTCCGCGCAATGTCCGAGCAGGCCAGTGTTGCCTATTTCAAACGTTTAACGGCTATCGAGAAACAGGTTTCAACGCTCCTGGCCTCCGATCAGGAGATTTCCATGCAAATATCAGAACTGTTGCTCCAGCTTCATCGCCAAACCATTGATGCTGTTCTGGAAGAGATTCAAAAGAGCGAAGCACAAATCGACCAAACTTACGACTACCTGATTGTTGCCAGCGCATTTGCACTGGTATTAATCATGCTATTCGTCTATCTGATTATCAACGATGTCAACAAAGGTTTAGCTGCCCGAAAAGCGTTGGAGGAGGCAAAGAAAAAGACCGAAGAGATAATGGAAAGCCGCCATAAACTGCTGCTGTCCGTTTCGCACGACATCAAAGCACCGCTCAGTTCAATGCTTGGGCATCTCGACCTGTTTAGCGAACAACACCTGTCAGCCAGCGAAAACAAAAGAGTAGCTTCGATGCAGCATTCGGGCAAACATATTTTGGCGCTGCTCTCCAACCTGCTTGAGTTTTCGAAACTGGAAAAGGGAGTACTTCAAACTGAATGTTCGACTTTCGATACGATGGAACTCTGCCAGGAAATCAACGATATGTTTGCCCCGCTTTGCGAACAGAAACAGTTGCCATTCATATTTCGTGCTGATGTTGCCGAACTTCGCTATATCTCGTCCGATTATCTGAAAATAAAGCAGATACTAATTAACGTAATCTCGAATGCCATTAAATATACACTTCACGGAAGTGTAACCTTTTCGGTAACGGAAGAAAATAGCCGATTAATTATTGCCGTCACCGATACCGGAATTGGCATCGCACCCGATAAACTCAAACAGTTATTCAAACCATTTGTCAGGATTGGAAACCATCAAAGCCATATAGAAGGAAGCGGTTTCGGAATGTATCTGGTCAAAGGGTTGACCGATCTGCTTCGGGGAAAGATTGAAGTGGCCTCTGCACCCGAAAAAGGGACAACGGTAACCATCTCCATTCCTGTCGAAAAATCGGGACCCGCCTTATTGGGAGCAGGCAACGAAAAACCCACTGAACACAAGCCGCTGGAACTCCCAACTAAGATTATTGTGGTTGACGATGACCCCTCAATGCTGGTTCTTATCAAAGAAATGGCACGCAAAATTGGCTGCGAAGTGACAGCCTGTTCCAATATTGACGAATTCACGGAACTTTATTCGGCCCAATTCAATCTGGTTATCACCGATATGGAGATGGGAATGATATCCGGGAGAGATATCCTGTCGATGGTTCGGCACAGCGAAAGCAAAACCCCTGTGGTAGTGATGACCGCAATGGGCAAATTCGACGTCGCAACAGCTGAAGCCGAAGGGTTTGATGGCTATCTGCAAAAACCCTTTTCGATAAATGGCTTAAAAGATTTAATTGCCGGGAAGTCGTCCCATCCACCTGTCGAAGCAAAATCACCCAATCACCCGTTTCCACGCTTGCACGAGATGTTCGATGGCGATATGGAGGCTATTACCGAGGTACTCAATAGCTTTGCTGTTGCTTCGGAAAAGAATCTTCTTTTGTTGAATGAGGCTGTCATTAACGACCAGTTCGCTGCGGCACAGGCAATTTGCCACAAAATGTTGCCCATGTTTATCCAACTCGGCCTGGACAAGCAAGTTCCTTTTCTTCAGAAAATGGATGGATTAAGAGGCAAGTCACCAGACAAGTTTCCGGAGTGGAAAAGCGAGACATCTGCATGTATTGTTTCTGCCGAAACCATTGTATCTCAAATGAAATTAAAGTCGGATGCCGTATAGGTGCATCTTGTTATAAAGCGTCTTACGGTCGATTTGCAGCAGACGGGCTGCCAGAACTTTATTGCCACGTGCCTCTTTCAGCGCTGCTTCAATCTGCTCTTTTTCGTTGGCCGGACGCAATGACAAACTTTCCGGTTCAGGCTTTGGCCGAGAGTGGAGAAGTGGTAAATTATCGGGTGTCACAACTTCTCCCGACGCAAAAAGAGCCGCCCTGCGAATGACATTGCGCAGCTCACGCAGATTTCCGCTCCAATATTGGTTTTCGAGTATCAGCAACGTTTCAGGCATAAAACCTTTCACCTGTTTTCCCAACTCTGCATTGGCCTGTTCCAGAAAATGGGCGGCAAAAACAACAATATCCCCTTTCCTTTCGCGCAAGGGCGGTACCTGAATCGAGAATTCGTTTATCCGGTGAAACAGATCTTCGCGAAAACGCCCCTGGGCAATGGCATTTTCGAGGCTTTCGTTGGTAGCTGCGACAATACGCACGTCGATTTTGACATCGCTGGCCGAACCTACCGGGCGAACCTTCTGCTCCTGCAAAGCCCTCAACAACTGAATTTGAACATCGTACGACAGATTACCGATCTCATCCAGAAAAACGGTTCCGCCTTTTGCCTGTTCAAAAACACCGGTCTTATCGGAAATGGCCGAAGTAAACGACCCTTTCAAATGCCCAAAAAGCTCGCTCGGGGCCAACTCTTTCGAGAGTGAGCCACAATCGACAGCCAAAAAGGGGGCACGATTCCGTTTGCTGGTTTCATGAATTAGCCGAGCCACATATTCCTTGCCTGTCCCGCTTTCGCCGTTGATGAGCACTGTCATTTGGGTAGGCGCCACCAATTTGATATGCTCATACATTTTCAAAGCCACCGGGGTACATCCTGCAATAAAACCATGTTGTTCAGGCTTCGGCTGCACTGTAGATCCCAGCGCCGTATTCTGGAGCGCCAAATCTATTTTTTGTTTCAGGATAGTTGGCACGATTGGTTTCTCGAGAAAGTCGGATGCCCCTAATTTGATGGCTGAAACGGCACTCTGGATTTCGGCATAGCTGGTCATTATAATTACCGGGGCTTCCATCTTATTCTCCCTAAGCCAGCCTAATAGCATAATGCCATCGCCGTCAGGCAAACGCAAATCGGAGAGGATTAGATCGAACGAAGTTCCCGACAACGCTTTCTGGGCATCCAGCATATTGGCACACAATTGCGTATCGAAGCCGTTGCGCTTGCTCCAGCTTTGCAGCATTGTGCCAAATGCAGCATCATCTTCAACTATCAATAATTTTCTGACCATCAAAAATCTGTTTTCCTTAACAAAAATAGGATTAAATGGTTGTGAATAAAAACGAATACGTCCGATTCAACAACAATTATCGGCCTTTGTTCAAACATATCGAAAACGCTAAGGCATAACCTTACAACAGAAGCTCCCGATTAAAAAGTAAAAACCCCTGTCCGTTACCAGACAAGGGTTTTTGAGTTGATTACATACACACTACTTAGCCTTGCTCACAACTAAATATTTTTGGATGCTCCAGAATTTTTCCGGATTGGTAATCTCCAGTGTAATCATCTTCTCGGCATCAATATTCAACTTATAACTATCTTCCGGATGAGATGAAAGGATTTTAGCCCTTTTCGTGTTCAGCGGAAGAGTGTTCAGTTTGCGCAAATCGACTTGTGTGAATTTCGATTTGTTGAACGCTTTATTCATTACCTCTTTTGCCTTGAACAAACCACCAGGAGTAATAATCTGGCTTTCTTTCAGCTCGCTGTTTGTTGCCACAACATACCATACCGTATTCAAATCTTCGTCCTGCGATTTGATAGTGGCTTTCTGCTCGGTGGTTTCAGTTGTCAATTTGCTGACATCATCTTTCAAACCACTGACAGTGGTATTCAGCTCGTTGATTTTAACATTGCGTTTTTCCAGTTCGGCCTGCAGCGAAGCAATTTCTGCTGAACGCTGGGTCAACTCTTCTTCCATCTTTTTGATGGTTTCTTTCAATGAGGCATTGTCGCGGCCCATTCTCTTAGAAAGCTGATCCAACTGGGCAATTTTTTCACGGTTCTGATCCAGAATTTGTTTGATCTGGCTGATGTCGGCAGCCAATTTCTCTTTCTGAGAAAGTGATTTGCCTTCAACACTCTTCACTTCAACCGCCATTTGCGATTCAGTTTCACGGATGGTTTTGAAACCATTTTCAACGGTATTCAGAATATCCATAACTTCGGCATAGTTAGCCTGTTCCATCTGCAACTGCGTATTCAGCGAATCGCGGCTGGCCAACAATGCCTTGTATTTTGCCGATTTCTCAACACATGAAACACTCATGATCATGGTCGCAACCAATATCACGATAAAATAACTCTTTTTCATATCCGTAATTTTAAGACCTGTTTTAACAACGTCGATTACTGTAACCGAATATCATGCCATAAAACAGGACACAGACTACATAATTTGTAATAATTTATAATACAACACATTGTCATAATGCAATAAATTATTTTACCTGTAAAGTTTCATTACCCGGCTGTTGATTGTGTGGAACCGGTGTGGAATATTTCCACAGATCCGCACGTTGGACCGTGGAAACAAAAAGCGCTTTCGGCAGGATACCCAAAGCGCTTTTCGATGATTTCTCCGTTCAAAAAACTACTGACTGACAGCCTTCTTGTATTTATCGATAAGATAAACAGGGAAGAAACCGAAGTTGAGCAGTACAACTCCTACAACCAGTAGAATTGATGCCATAGGCCAGTGCATCACCTTGAATAACAAGCCGGTTGTACAACAAACAACGGCCAGGTAAAGCGACAGGTACATCCATTTTTTCATTGCAATCTGTTTTTTTAGTGTTAATAAGAATATGGTTTGATGCTGTATCTCAATCAGTTGTTCGCCCCCAAGCGTTTCAATTACTTTACGGTGAATCCCGGCAAAGTCTCCGGCCGTTTCGTTTTCGATTAGGCAACAAATGTGATCGACCAGACTGTCGGCCAGTGGCTCAAACGTAATTCCCCTTTCACGCAAATCGAAACGGATAAAATCTATTTGGTCGTTGTTCAGTCTCATCACGATTGGGTCTTAGGGGTTAACAACATTCCCATAGTGGCCAAAAAATCAGACAATTCACTCACCCGTTCAGCCACCACACTATTCCCTTTCGGGGTCAACGAATAATATTTTCGCACCCGTTTGCCAATAAATTCGGTTTCAGTAAGTAAAATCCCATCGGCCTCCAGTTTATGCAAAATCGGATAGAGCGCCCCTTCGGTAATCTCAATTTTCCCTTCGGTCAATTGCTTCACTCTGCGGGTAATTTCGTAACCATACATGCGTTTGTTCTCCCCAAGCAGCTTGAGAATAACCGGTTGCAATGTCCCTTTGATAAGTTCTTTTGAATACATAAAACAAATATACATAATTTATTTAGGTATTCAAGTATGCGTCTGATTTTTTTTGAAAAAAGAAGAAAAAATGAAAAGTGAAATTCACACAAACCAATCGCATCATAAAAACCACCTCATTACTTGCATTTTAGACTTAAGGGTGGAATAAGAAAAGGGCTAACGAACGGAGAAAAGAGAAGCATTCTGCCAAAATAGAACCCCCTCCGGCCATCGGGTTGAAAATGGCATCCCCCCATATCGGCCCTTATCAGCCATATATTTTCTCAATCTTATTTCTGTATCTTTCGTGTATATTAAGTGTATTTATACACATAAGATACACTTAATATACACGCAAGATACACACAAGATACACACAAGATACATTGAATATATATCCATTGTTTACAGACAGCCTTGTTTTGAAAAAACCATACACACAATCAACCAATTGGTTTTATTAAACTCCAGGAGTAGATAACAATGGTGCAGATATGGCTGCTCCGCTTCCGGAATGGCCACTCCCCCTCCATTGAGAATTTAGGAACCGCAATTTTGATGGTCGAGCTACACTTGTTCAGGCAAGAGAAGGTTGGAAAAAGATGCACTGGATTTTTAATCAAGCGGGAAAGTATGTTTCGGGATAAATTGTCAAATCCAATAAAAAAACTATTTTTACACACGTTTAAATCCATTCGTAACACCATGACCGTTTCACGTTTCAGTGTTTCGCTCGAAGAGGAATTGCTGACTGCACTCGACAACTATGTGAAAGAGAACCACTTTCCAAACCGATCGCAGGCTATCCGTGCCCTTGTAGAACGTAACCTGGTTGAAAAGAAATGGCAATGCAACAATATTGTTGCGGGTGCAATTGTATTGGTTCATAGTCAGAACAAAAAGGAGGTTTGGAATAAATCGCATGAGTTGCAATGCCAATATGCTGATATTGTACTCTCTTCGCAACGCTTTTTCCTCGAAAATGGATCGTGCCTTGAGACCATCGCCGTAAAAGGAACAGCCAATAAACTTACTGAACTGTCAGATTTATTAATCAGTATAAAAGGAATCGATCACGGTAAACTTATTATGAGCAGAGTGGGTTAAATTTTTTTCGTTACTGAGTAATACTATTTTACCATTTCGTAATACCAAAAATAAATTATAGATGAAAAAACTGCTTTTCCTGTCAATAGTAATCTTTGTCATTAACAATCTGTACGCACAATCTACACAGCAATTTGCCGATACGGTGCAGATTGGCGAGGTGGTTATTACCGGAACGCCCGTTAAAATCAATCAAAACAATATTCCAATGGCGATTTCGGTAGTCGATAGGGCACAGATAGCCGAAAGCAATGAATCGGCGCTTTTACCTTTGTTGAGCGGCAGGGTTCCAGGTTTATTTGTCACCGAACGGGGAGTAACCGGTTTTGGTGTGGCCACCGGTTCAGCCGGACAAATCTCAATCAGAGGGGTGGGCGGCAATCCTACAACAGGGGTTCTGATGCTTATCGACGGCCATCCGCAATTTATGGGGCTGATGGGCCACCCTCTGCCCGACAGTTACGTGGCATCGGATGTTGAACGCGTAGAGGTAATCCGGGGGCCCGGCTCCATCTTGTATGGCTCAAATGCGATGGGTGGCGTGATTAACATCATTACCCGCAAGCAAAAAGAAGAGGGGTTGACCGGCCATGCCAAAGCGATGTATGGAAGTTTTAACACACAAAAATACAGTGGTTCAGCCGGATATATGAAAAATGGATTCACCGTTTTTGGTTCGGTAAACCACGACCGGACTGACGGCCATCGTCCCAATTCGGATTTCAAAATCACCAACGGTTATATTAAAACAGGCTACCGTTTCAACGACCATTTTTCGGCCAATACCGATTTCAGTTTGGCAAAATACAAAGCAGCCGACCCGGGCCCTGACACCATCAATGCCAAGGCCGGAAACCGTATTGATATAACACGCGGCTATTGGTCGCTTTCGCTCGACAATGAGTTTGAGAAAAGTTCGGGCTCGATGAAACTCTTTTATAACTTTGGCGAACACCATATTACCGATGGCTTCCACTCGACCGATGCCAACTATGGATTCAATATTTTTCAGGCTTTTAAGTTGATTCAAAACAACAGCATCACTATAGGTGCCGATTACACCAACTATGGCGGGATGGCCGAAAACCTGAAAGCGATGAATGGCAAAGGGATTGTTTTTGCCGACACAACCGTTTACGAAACGGGCTTATATGCCTTTGTCCAGCATACGTTGTTCGGGAAACTGACCCTCAACGCCGGGTTGCGTTGGCAAGATCATAAAATCTACGGAAGCGAATGGATTCCCTCGGGTGGATTTGCATGGCAAGTCTCCCCTTCGACTACATGGAAAGGCAATGTATCGAAAGGTTTCCGTAGTCCAACCATCCGTGAACTTTTTATGTGGAACCACAATCCCAACTTGAAACCCGAAAAGATTGTAAACTACGAAACAGGGATCATCCAATCGCTGCTCGAAAGCAAGCTAAATATCGAACTGACAGGGTTCTACATCAAAGGGGACAATATGATTGTTACCGGAGCAATGGGAAACCTGTATAATACCGGAGCGATAGAAAACCGGGGGATCGAACTGGCTGTCAATGGCCGGCCGGCAGAGAAGCTCGATCTATCACTGTCGTACAGCTATATCGATATGAAAACAACCGTTGCCGGAACCCCAAAACACAACCTCTATCTGGGCGGTACTTACCGTTGGGATAAATTCTGGCTCAACTGTAATATTCAGCACATCGGCGATTTGGACAACGATGTTACAGCCAAGGTTAACCTTGTGAACTATACTACTTTGAATGCAAAAGCAACCTGGAAGGCATTGAGGTTTGCCGAAATATTTGTCAGTGGAGAGAATCTGCTCGACCAGCAATATCAAATCAACCGCTACTACACCATGCCGGGAGCTACCTTTTTTGCCGGGATTAATTTCACTCCGGGCCGGAAACATTGACTAAAAGCTGAATACACCATAGCAAGAGCGGACGGAAATCCGCTCTTTTTTTATTCTGGCAAAGCCGGTACGGCTTACTTGTAGAA
>CAYOJD010000036.1:0-9375 GCA_964404205.1 uncultured Prolixibacteraceae bacterium | reverse complement strand
AACCTCCGGCCAAATCAAAAACATTTCGAAAGGCTTGATCAACTTCATCCGCAATCCGTTCGACCGCCGGGAACGGGTCTTCGTGACGATAATTGTAATCAAAATCGAGCGCTTCGACACGAACAGGAATGTCACGTCGGATGCCTTGCAGCGTGTTCATCACTTCGTACGATGGAATGATGGTGTCCTGCAACAGCGTGATGGCCAGAATGCGGTCGCTCATATTGCTGAAAGTTTGCTCCCGGTGCTCATGCATCAGTTTGTAATTGATCATACTGGCAAAATTGGCCCCCTCCGGATGGTTTTCCCTGAGATAGTGATGAAGCCGGTGATCCTTTTTTAGATGGCTTTCGAGATGTTCGATTACAAAAGAGTACAATGCCACATTGGCCTCGCTGTCGAGAATAAATTTCGACACAGGCGAAAGGCGGTTAAAAACAGCTCCCCCGCAAAACATACATAACTTAGCCTGGTTAAAATAACCCTTGTAATTGGTCATCAATAAAATTTGGGCCAACAGGCTGCCAATCGAATAGGCAAAAAAATCGAACCTCGAATCGGCACTGATAATGGGGTGCTTGCCGGCCTTAACCTCTTCTACAAACTGAATCACATCGTAATAAGTTTGCAGCCCTGACCAGAAAAAGCGTTGCGGACGGGTATGCAACCGCGAACTGATGGCTACATTCGACAAGGTAGAGGAGAGAATATCGGGATAACGCGTGCGTCGCAACCCGCTGATCCTGTTCATTTCGCGTTTATCGCTCCACAATTGCGGCGCACGGTTCATGTGAAATGCGATCGGGAACAGCACTACCGTTTTCCCGGTCATTTCGACAATCTGTTTAGCCCAGGGCAGATATTTGGCCCAGTTCTTTTCGTTGAAACCATGCAGCAAAAAGAGAATATCAGAACTTTTTTGGGTTCCCTTTGGCGAGAAGACATGATAACGGAACTCGCGGTTTTCGCGCACCTGCGAATCGTGTATGTCGAGCGCCGAATTGGTTATCCCCGCATCGTAATGGTAGGCCGATGTATCATCCGATTCGTATCGGTGCAACAAACAATTGTAATGCCTTTCCCCGGGAAGAATATCGACATTGTTTGAGACAAACGAGTAGTTGCGGAGTTCCAGATCATGGTCGACAGCGAGAAAGTCTACATCGTAATTTACCTTCGAACGAAGCAGTTGAAACGTTTCCAAGTATCTCATAAAAAATCTGTTATTCGTTTGACGGATGGTCAGCCCCCAATGGCTATCGGACGAAAGGTTTAATCGCAGACGGGTTGATGCCGATACTGATTACACCTCTAAACAAATTTATGGAAACCTTTTACTTATTTGGCTTTCCTTCGATTTTATTTTGTTCACTGACAAAAATGACCAAACATACCCTAATTCAATACATTGAACCAGTTGCTACAATCACTCGATAACCTATTTTTGATTGGTTAAGGCTCATGCCAAACCTGTCGACAAACAGAACAACTCCAAACGACTCAATCAAAATGCTATCAATATGTTGAAGATGAAAATTGGCTCCATTCTCATCAGTCTGATATCCGTTCTTGGACTAACTGCCGGCCAACTGTTTGCTCAAACCGGAAGGTTGGTAAACGAACCGCTCGATATCAGCGGTGATTTCAGAAACTTCACCAACACCTATTATCTTACCGATTCGCTTCACTCATTTGACCCGGCAACCGCAAGCGGCAAGATTATTTACAGTCGGTACGAATATTTTACCCGCCAGGCTTTTAACAACATGCTGGCCGTTTTGCGGCCGGTGAATGCAAACGAGTTCCCGACAAACGAATATGCCGCGTCACCGGTTCTTCCGTTTGAGGTTCGGTTTGTCTCACCCAAAACGATTCGTATCCGGATGAACAGCAAGGATAGTCCGGCAAGCAACAACGAATCACTTATGCTGGTCAACGGAAAAGCGCCTGAAGATAACACCTCGTGGAAATATCAACCCATCAGCGGAGGGTATCAATATCGCAGCCAATTCGGGACGCTTAATATTTACCGAAATCCGTGGCGGGTTGAGATTTTGGACAAAGAAGGGAAACTGCTTACCCGTTCGAATACCCACGCCGACAACAAAGATGCCACCTACACACCCATCATGCCCTTTTCGTTTGTTCGCCGCGCCAGCGACTATTCGCGTAGTTTCAGTGCGGTTTTTACATTAGAACCGGGCGAAAAAATCTTTGGTTGCGGCGAATCTTTTACCCAGCTAAACAAGCGCGGACAAAAAATAGTGCTGTGGGCCGACGATGCCAATGGTGTTCAATCGCGCGAGATTTACAAACCGATTCCATTTTACATGAGCAGTCGCGGCTACGGTATCTTTATGCACACATCGGGACCCATAACCTGCGATTTTGGATCGTACTTTCACGGAGTCAACTCGATGATGATTGGCGATGACGAATTGGATCTATTTGTTTTTCTGGGTGAGCCGAAAGATATTCTCGATGAATATACCAATCTGACCGGAAAAGCATCAATGCCCCCGCTTTGGTCGTTTGGACTCTGGATGAGCCGCATTACCTATTTTTCGGAAGAAGATGGTCGTAATGTTGCTGCCGATTTGCGCAAGCACAAAGTCCCGGCCGATGTTATCCATTTCGATACCGGTTGGTTCGAAACCGACTGGCGTTGCGATTATAAATTCTCGCCGTCGCGTTTCAGCAATCCCCAGGGAATGATTGACGACCTCAAAAAAGATGGTTTTAGAATCTGTCTGTGGCAGTTGCCCTATTTTGTCCCTCAGAATACCCTATATCAAGAGATTATCGAAAAAGGGCTGGCCGTCAAAAACAGCAAAGGGCAGAATCCATACGAAGATGCAGTACTCGACTTTTCCAATCCGAATACTGTCGACTGGTATCAGGAAAAGATTGGCAATTTATTGAAAATGGGTGTTGCAGCCATTAAGGTCGATTTTGGTGAAGCGGCCCCGCTTGAAGGGATTTATGCCTCAGGCAAAACCGGGTATTACGAGCACAATCTCTATCCACTTCGTTACAATAAGGCCGTTGCCGATATCACCCAAAAGATTCACAACGAAAATATTATTTGGGCGCGTAGTGCCTGGGCCGGCAGTCAGCGATATCCACTGCACTGGGGTGGCGATGCGGCCAACACCAGTTCGGCCATGTCGGCTACGTTACGTGCCGGATTGTCGTTCGGACTGAGCGGTTTCTCTTTCTGGAGCCACGATATCGGAGGATTTGTCCTTCAGACCCCCGAAGAAATTTATCGCCGCTGGCTTCCGTTTGGGATGCTTACCTCGCACAGCCGTTGCCACGGAGCGCCCCCAAAAGAACCTTGGCTCTATAACAACGATTTTCTAAAAGCGTTCCGCGCAGCCGATGAGATGAAATACAAACTGATGCCATACATCTATGCCCAATCGAAAGCCTGTACGGAAAAAGGCCTGCCCATGACCCGTGCTTTGTTTATTGAATATCCTAACGATCCGGGGTCGTGGCTGGTTGAAGATGAATATCTTTTTGGCGCCGATATTTTGGTTGGGCCGTTAATGGAGGACAATACCACGTCTCGCGATATCTATCTACCTCCAGGCATCTGGATTGATTATCAAACCGGAGAAAGTTACAGCGGCGGATGGCACCATATACAAGCCGGTCCGGTTCCGGTGGTGATGTTGGTGCGCGATGGGGCAGTTATTCCTCAAATTGAGTTGGCCCAGTCGACTGAGCAGATGGACTGGAGCAAAATCAGGTTACAGATATTTGCGTCGAAAGCCGGCAAGGCAACTGGTTTAATTTGTCTGCCATCGGACAACCAATTGCATCCATTGGAGCTAACCAAAAGCAACAATCAATTCAGTTTGGAAAAAGATCCCCTCAACGGGAGAGTGAAATGGACGATTGATTGATCAGAAAGCCATTTAGAAAATAACCCCGGAATTAGCCCTAACTTCCGGGGTTATTCTTAAGGGTATAAAAGAAAAGAGGTTATCCCAAAATGGAACAACCTCTTCGATGTAGCGGGAACAGGACTCGAACCTGTGACCTCCGGGTTATGAGCCCGACGAGCTGCCAACTGCTCTATCCCGCAGTATATTTTTATATCGTTTTAGTCAAGAACATTGTGCCCTAAAGCGGGTGCAAATATAGCGATCATTTTACATTATCCAAACGTAAAATGTAAATTTGCAACAATTATCGCATACCTGGATCCAAGCCTATCGCTTAATCGTTCGAAAAACAAGCTATTTAACGTAGTTTGACAGACATTAATTTTTTCTTTCGGAAATAAATCTGAATTTTGCGCATCAATAATATTTGGGCCAGAACAAAATGCAGATATCCGATATAAAATCATCTTTACGCAAATTTTTTAAAAATCCTTACCGGATTGTCGTTTTCAACGACTCCAATCTTCACATTATTAAACAACTCAGATTTAATGCACGAACACTGGTTTTAGGTTTAGTATCGGCCTTGTTTGTTGTGATTATTGCCGTATCGGTATTAATCGCTTTTACGCCGCTTCGCGAATATATTCCAGGCTATCCTACCGGAGAAATGCGTCAAACGCTTATTAACAGTGCTTTGACAGTCGATTCGCTTGAACAGAAAATTCACACCTACGACCGCTATTTTCAGGATTTTCAGGCGATGCTTGCGGGCGAAAACCTTTCGGGTACCAATGTTAAAGAAGACTCTATTGTTCGTCCCGATCTGAGTAAGTTACGCCAATCGAACAGCGACAGTATTTTCAAAGATGAGCTACGACAAGAAAAGTTTCAGCTTTCCGGGAGCGGGCAAAGTGGATCGCAAAGGCAGAATGCAGCCGAACTGCTCTTTTTCCCGCCTGTGAAGGGAGTAATTACCGGAAAATTCGATGCATCGATCAAACATTATGGAACCGACATTGTAGGCAAGCTAAATTCCAGGATTTCGGCAGCACTCGACGGAACCGTTGTTTTCGCCGAATGGACCATGACCACTGGTTATGTTGTTATGGTTCAGCACGGACAAAACATTACGACATGCTACAAACATAATTCGGAGTTGCTCAAAAAACAAGGCGAACGTGTCAGGGCAGGCGAAGCCATTGCCATTATGGGAAATACCGGTAAAGAGACCACCGGGCCACACCTCCATTTCGAAATCTGGATAGATGGGACTGCCGTAAACCCCGAAGAGTATATCCGTTTTTAAAAAACTAACCCGCCAATGAAAAGAATTGCCATTTTAGGTTCGACCGGCTCCATCGGGCAACAGACACTTCAGGTTATCGACAATCATCCCGACCACTTTTCAGTAGAAGTGCTTACGGCCAACAATAATATCGAATTACTGATTGAACAGGCTAAAAAACACAAACCCAATGTAGTGGTAATTGGGAACGAAGAGAAATATCCAATACTGAAAGATGCGCTGAAAGATGAACCGATAAAGGTTTATGCCGGAGCATCGGCCATCGCCCAGGTGGTCGAAATGGGGTCGATTGATATGGTTTTAACCGCTATGGTTGGTTACTCGGGACTGTTGCCCACCATCAGGGCCATCTGTGCGAACAAGGCAATAGCCCTTGCCAACAAAGAAACACTTGTGGTTGCCGGCGATTTGGTAACCGCACTGGCCCAGAAACATCAGGTGCCAATTCTGCCCGTCGACTCCGAACATTCGGCTATTTTTCAATGCCTTGCAGGCGAAAACAGCAGTCCGGTCGAGAAAATAATCCTTACCTGTTCAGGTGGCCCCTTTCACGGTAAAGATATCAACTTCCTTCAGCAAGTTACCCCGGCGCACGCCTTGAAACATCCGAACTGGGATATGGGTGCAAAAATCACTATCGATTCGGCAACCCTGATGAACAAAGGGTTTGAGGTAATAGAGGCCAAATGGCTGTTCAACCTAAAACCGGAACAAATTGAAGTGGTGGTCCATCCACAGAGTATCATCCATTCGATGGTTCAGTTTACCGATGGCTCCATAAAAGCCCAGCTTGGGTTGCCCGACATGCGGCTCCCAATACAATATGCACTTTCGTTTCCGCACCGTCTGCATGGCTACTATCCCAGAATGGATTTTTCGCTCTTTCCACAGCTCACATTTGCCCAACCCGATATCGAAAATTTTCGTAATCTTGCACTTTCGTACGAGGCCTTAAACAGGGGCGGAAATCTGGCTTGCGCATTGAATGCCGCTAACGAAATTTCGGTAGCAGCATTTCTTTCCGGAGAAATCACCTTTACCGAGATTGCAAAAATCAACGAAGCGGTGATGAACAAGACTGGTTTTATTCAAACGCCCGACCTTGATGCCTATATAGCCACCGATGCTGAAGCCCGCAAGCACGCAGCAAAAATGGTTGATAAATTAAAAAAACAGTAAACAAATGGTGATATTGATTAAAGCCGCCCAGTTGATTCTGAGCCTCTCTATTCTGGTGATTCTGCACGAGTTTGGCCACTTTATTTTTGCCAAGATTTTTAAATGCAGGGTTGAAAAGTTTTATCTCTTTTTCGACCCCTGGTTTGCACTTTTCAAGATGAAAAAGGGCGAAACTGAATATGGTGTGGGCTGGCTACCACTGGGAGGTTATGTGAAAATCTCGGGAATGATCGACGAGTCGATGGATAAAGAGCAGATGAAACTTCCGCCGCAACCATGGGAATTTCGCTCGAAACCGACCTGGCAACGCTTGCTAATCATGATTGGGGGCGTTCTGTTCAACCTGATTTTTGCGCTCTTTGTCTATTCAATGGTTCTGTTTACCTGGGGCGAAGAGTATCTACCCACTCAAAATGTGAAATACGGTATCGTAGTGTCGGAAACTGGCAGAGAGATTGGGCTGCAAAACGGAGATAAAATACTTACAGTCGATGGCAGCCCGGTTGAAGACTTTAATAAAATCGTCCCAACCATTGTGCTAAACAAGGCGCAAACCATTCAGGTTGACCGTAATGGCGAAACCATATCGTTGCCTGTTACCGATCAGGTTTTTCCTAAATTACTGAAAGAAAGAAGTATTATCGGGATTAGAATTCCTTACGAGTGCAAAATCAAATCGTTCGGAAGCGATTCGCCTGCCCGCGATGCCGGATTGAACATTGGCGATGTGATTCTCGGAATCGACAGTACTACATTCACTTATTACGATCAGTTTACCGACAAACTGGCACTCTCGAAAGGGAAAGAGATAACACTGAATATCGAGCGTGGAGGAGCAAAGATGAATATCCCTGTTAAAATTGGAGAGAGCGGAACACTGGGCATCGCGCGCGAATACAACCTCGAAGGGGTTTTCGAGTTTAGAACCATCGATTACAGCTTCTTCGAATCCATTCCTGCCGGAATTGCAAAAGGGTATCGTACCGTAAACAACTATCTGAAACAATTCAAATTGCTTTTCGCCCCTGAAACAAAAGCCTACGAATCGCTTGGCGGGTTTATTGCCATCGGCAGTATTTTTCCGGGCGAATGGCACTGGCAGTCGTTTTGGGACTTAACCGCCTTCCTCTCTATTATTCTGGCCGTAATGAATATCCTGCCCATTCCTGCACTCGACGGCGGACATGTCCTTTTTCTGTTGTTCGAAATGGTTACCGGGCGAAAGCCAAGCGACAAGTTTCTGGAGTATGCCCAAATCACCGGGATGGTTATTCTGTTTGCATTGTTAATTTTTGCTAACGGGAACGACATCATCAAATTATTTAAATAATCGCGGGATATCCTAAATAAAAGATTTCTATATTTGCGACAAACGAAAAACTGATCGACATGAGCGCATTTATTTTAGCCGGAGTAATAGGACCATGGCAAGTTGTCCTGATTGTTGCTGTTGCATTGTTGCTGTTTGGCGGCAAGAAGATCCCGGAATTGATGGGTGGACTTGGTAAGGGAATGAAAGAATTCAAGAAAGCAATGAAAGAAGAAGAGCCCACTGAAAAACCGGAGGAAAAGAAAAACGAACCTTTGAAACAATAAGCGATTCGTAACGAACGATACGACCAAAGCCCTGAATCACTTGAATTCAGGGCTTTCGTATTTTAAGAAGAATCTATATCTTAGAAGAATTAAAATCAGATGTGATATGAAATACCGAATATCCGCCCTCACTGCCTTACTTTCAATTATTTGGCTGACCTACTCATGCGATGACGGATCTGTGCTGATGAAGAACAGTACCGGAAAACCCGGCGAACTGGTTGTAGTAATGGGCAAAGAATATTGGGAAAGCAAAGCCGGCGACACCATTCAGTATTATCTTTCCCAGCCGCAGTTGGGTCTGCCGCAGGTAGAGCCCATATTAACGGTGACCAATATTCCACCAGAAGCATTTAAAGCTTTCGAAACCACACGAAACCTGGTTGTTACCAAAATATCGCCAACCGTAACCGAAGCTGCGGTAACGGTGCAGAAAGAGATTTTTTCAATGTCACAGCTTGTTGTTTCTGTTCAGGCACCTGATGTCGAATCGTTTGTAAAAATCTTCAGCGAAAAATCTGATTACATCATTGCGGCCATCCTTCAGGCCGAAAAACGCAGGTTGATGGAGATGTATGCCAAACCACGTTACCGTAGCGAACCGATTCACGAACACCTGATGCAGAAACACAACTACACATTAAATGTCCCCAAAGGATATGATCTGCTGAAAGATACGTCAGACTTTGTTTGGATTGCCTACGATGCCCAGCTCACCACACAAGGAATTGCCGTTTATTCGTTCCCATACGAATCGGACAGCACGTTCACCACTGAATATCTGCTCCATAAACGCGACTCCGTGATGAAACTTCACATTCCGGGGCCAACGCCCGGATCGTATATGACCACCGAACATCAGGTTCCCGCTTTGGCCCAATCCTTCAGACTAAATGGTAATTATACGGTCGAAATCCGCGGGTTATGGCGTGTGGAAGGCGACTTTATGGGTGGCCCTTTTGTTAGCCTTTCATCTCTCGATCTGGCACGAAAACGAGTGGTTACAGCTGAAGGTTTTCTTTATTCACCCAAATACGATAAACGCGATTATCTGCGCCAACTCGAGGCCGTAATATACTCCCTGACTTTCAACAACCAGGATATCAACGACAAGCTGAACAAACAATATAATTTTGGAGAAACCGAGACAGAACCTGCAGATTCGGTTACAGCCCGGTAAATTTCCTCAAGATGCTCAATTTTGATACCGATTTGAAAAAATCGGTATTTTTTTTGTAAATTCAGTAACCAATTATGGATAACAGGCGTCTGATACTTATCTATTCGAATAGTCATTTAAAACTAAAAAATCCGCTATGAACAAAAAACTTACGACACTGCTCTTGATAGTGGCTTTGCTTTCTGTCGCGCAGACCGCCAGTTCGTGCTGGCCAGGCA
>CAYOJD010000035.1:0-26583 GCA_964404205.1 uncultured Prolixibacteraceae bacterium | reverse complement strand
ACCCAGCCCAAAAAACCGTCGGGGTGAACGGCATCGCTGACCATGGCGTTCCATCCGGCAGTTGCTGCGGGGAGGTATTCGGCTTCGCTGAGCAATCCGTTGCGGATGCCCCAGGCCATTCCGTAGACAAAGAGCGAGGTGCCGGTAGTCTCTTTCCCGCCGAAATGGGTTGGGTCGTGAAGACTGACATTCCAGAAGCCATCGTCGCGCTGGCATTTTTTCAAGGCTTTGCTCATGGCCAGAAAGTCGTTGATGTATTCGGCCCGGTGGGGATCGCTGGCCGGGAGGATATCGAGTACACGTACCAGTGCGGCATAGACCCATCCGTTGCCGCGCGACCAGTAGCAATCTTCGCCGTTGGGTTCGCGGTAGGGGGCCACAAAATCTTTGTCGCGCCACCAGAGGCCATCTTTGGGGTTGTAAAGCCCGTTACCGCCGTGGATGGTTTTGGTATGGTGGTAGATGGCATACATCTTTTCGTAGTAGCGGTGGTCGTTGCTTAGCTTCCCCAACTGGGCAAAGACCGGCATCCCCATCTGTATGGCATCAATCCACGACCAGTCGTCGTTTTGCGGGGTATTGACCAGCATATCGATACACAAACGGATATTGGTGAGTTTGGCCGGATCGGGTTCGATGTTGTAGAGGTCGATATAGGTCTGTCCGCAGCAATAGTCGTCGGCATTGCGGGTGGTGTTGCCGTTGCGCATGCCCCATTTGTGGAAGGCAGCCCAGTCGTGGGCATAACGATAAAGGTCGCCGTTGGGATAGATGCGGTGGAGGGCCATCAACCCTTCGTAATAGACACCGCGGGTCCAGATGTTGCTGGGGCGTACGCGGTCGGTAAACGACGGTTGGGTGTAATCGGCATATTTTTTCATAAAATAGCCGTTCACCAGCATCAAGGTTTTCAATGTCTCGGCGCGGGGCGGAAGCGACTGGGCCATCACACCGGCAGTAGGGAGGAAAGCAAGCCACAACAGGGCTAACGTCAGTAACTTTTTCATCGTGGGCGTAATTTGGTTGCTACAAATATAAATCAGCTTTGCAGGAAAGAGCGAACAGCGGGAACTCAAAAGCTTGCAGAGAATGGAATATTTGTTGCAGATTCTGGCAGCGAGCGGTACAAACGGTTATCGGTAATTGCAAATCAGCAGTTCGTCGACCACCCCACGTTTGGTGGCATCGGAATTGAGGGCACGGCCGGCTTTTACCGTTTGCTGATGGTAATGGCGATACTGCTCTTTGATAAAAGGGGCCGATGAGTTGGAGAGTAGAAAACGTACACCACGACGGGTTAACCTGTCGCAGGCCTCGCGAAGCCTTATCTGTTCGGCTTCGCCCCAACCGCCGCCAACATAAGAAGTAAAACTGGAACTTGGGGAGAGCGGATGATAAGGAGGATCGAGATAAACGAATGAATGGCTGTCGGCCATTTGCAATACCCGGTCAAAATCGCCGTTCAGGATTTGAATATCGTTATCGTTCAGATAGCGGCTAACGGCTTCGATGGTGGTTCGATTGACGATATTGGGATTTTTGTAACGACCAAACGGCACATTGAACTTTCCGGCACTGTTGACCCGGTAAAGGCCATTGTAGCAGGTTTTATTCAGATAGACAATGCGCGAAGCCCGTTCGACATCGGTTAGCCGCCCGTAGTTATCGTCGCGATCGAGCGCCCTGATTTGGTAGTAGTATTCTGCCTCGTTGCGATGAATTTTTAATGCGTCGATCAGGGGGCCGGGCTGCGCTTTGATAACGTTGTAGAGATTGATTAGTTCGGCATTATAATCGTTGATAACGGCCCGCGACGGGCGCAGGTGAAACAGCAGTGCACCGCCGCCAACAAAGGGTTCGAAATAGTGCAATTGGCTAAAATCGTCGGGAAGCGCCGCTACGATTTGGGGGATGATTTGTCTTTTTCCGCCGGCCCATTTCAGGAAGGGAGCGACCAATCGATTATCTGTCATTCTGTTGGATGGGTTATCGGGCAACGAAATTAGACAAATAATCACGGACCCGCAAATCAGGGGAAGGGTTAATTCATTGTGGTTGCAGCAGTGGTATGCAGTTGCGCCAATACGATGGTCGTTATCCTTTCGGCGGCTGAAGGGTTTTCCCACTCGCCGGGCGAGAGTATGGTGCAGTTTTCGAGCCCCCATTTTTGAATCACCTGTTCGACCAGTGTATCGCGTACCGAAAGGACAAGGCAACAATTGTGCTCCTTCACCAAACGGGTTACCGCGTCGGCCCAGCCGTTGCCGCCCAATTCGAGCTTGCCGACCTCGTCAATTACCATCACCGGGACCTTGCCGGCATCGCGGTCCAGCATACGGTTACCCCATTCCACACCTTCGGGCAGGTAGGTGTAACGGCCTATTCTGTTGGTATCGCTATCATTGGCCAATTGCAGAAACGGGGCGTTCTCGCCGGTACGGAGATCGACCACATGGTAACCCACGGTGGAATCGCCATCCATCAGCCTGGAAGAGAAGATACCCCCAACGGCTACCCCTCCATTGACCAGTAGTTCGGCCACCTTCAGTATTTGCGTGGTTTTGCCTGAACCTACCGGCCCGGTAATGATAAATACTTGTCGCGAGAGCTGCTTTTTGATTTCATCCAGACGAGATTCGGCCTGAAGGACAATGCGGTGGATTACGGCTACCGGGTTTCGAAGGATCGCTTTTAGTTCGGGGATATTGGCAATCATCGAAGGCAGGCTTTCGAACGACAGCTCGAGGGCTAGCGGCAACTGTTTAAAGGAGGAACGCATAAAAAACCCGCGAATCGCCGGGTTATAGAGTTCGGTACCAAGAACCGAGAAGCCCAGGATAATCATCACCGCACGAACATTCATCTGGAGGCCAATCATTAACCCGCCTGCTAGCGTACCCGACTGTATCTGATTGAAAACAAAAGCGGTGAGCATGGTGATGATAACAAAGGAGACCCAGAACCGTGGTTTTGAAAGTTGTCGCAGGGCCCTCTTGTAACGCATCACCCAAATGACCACCATCAGCAGGATAAGCGGTGCCCAGACCTGCCATAAGGTATAATTGAGCAACACCAGTGCCCCAACCATAAATATCAGATCGACAAGGAGCCAAACAATGGAATAGTTGAAATGGTGGGTACGGCGGTTGAAATCGATATCCACCTTCCTTTTGTAAACCGAATCATCATGTAAGGTGGGCTGATCCAGTAGTTTTCGCCCAACACGTATTCCAATAACGGCCGATATCACCCCATTTATTCCATAGATGACGAAGAGCACCAGAATAGGTAGCCAGACAATGTCGAAACGAATGTCGAACTGTTTTTGGGCATACTGTAACAGATTGGTATAGACCTCAACAATACTGAAACCGTAGAAGATGATATAATTGAGGATTTTCTGAAAAAGGTTCCACGACATGGCCAGAATGGCACCTATAACAAAACCGGCCATCGATTTGCCCAACAGTGTCACGGAGAGTTCGAGCAGCAGCGCCTGGCTGAAGATGGCAATCATTGGCCCGAAAATGACCGCACTGGGCGACATGGTTTTCATCAGGGCACAAATCAATCCGGCACGCCAAAAGAGCCCTCTGCCGGTCCAGATATAGCTGGCCGATATCAAAATAACAATCCCGATGCCGGTGAGGATATTGGAACTGAAAGGGACTTTCAGGTTGTGCAGGAAACTGCCAAGCACAATTTCTGAAGCGGCCCAAATCGTTCCAATGATTGAGGCTTTGATCCAGGTCTCGCTAATCTGATACTTGTCTTTCACCTAAAGGCCATTTGAACCGGACATTTTGTTGCCCAAATTTGCACTGAAAGTAGCAAAAATTGTGACTTACACTCATCTTTACCAATAACCTTCTGCCTTGTCCCAATTGATTGAAAGCTAATTTGTCAATCAAAGTCAGCCCGGTATCTTCAGGCTCTTATCTGCTGAATGTATCGATATTCATCAGCAAACTGAAGCGGAAAGTGTTGGCCATAGGGCTGTTGTTGATGGTAGGGATAATATAGGATAAATCGATGGCAAACGATTTTAACTTCATTCCAACACCTGTTGTTACAAAGTTGCGGTTACCTTTGAATTCATTCTCGTAGAAATAACCCATTCGGAGCGAAAACTGTTGATGATAAGTGTACTCCGCGCCCAGCCCGATATTGATCTCCTGCATCTCTTCCTTGAAACCACCGGGAGCATCGCCAAACGAGGAAAAGATACCGCCAATGGCCGATTGATTGCTGTTGTCGTTCGGCAGGATGATAATTCCACCCTCACTGTCGGTCTCGATAGACTGCGACGGTGTTGGAACAAGCAGTTTATTCAAATCGAGCGAAAAGGAAAGCATATGGTTAGTACTTAGATCGGTAGCATAACTGGTTCCCAAACGAAGATTGGTTGGCAGAAACAGTTCGTCATCCATTTTGCCGCCGATATTCGAAATGTTAATCCCGTAGGCCAGCGATCTGTTTTTGTTGTTTTCGCTCATCCAACTTTTGGTACGAAAGAAGGAGATATCGGCTGCGAAGGAACTCATGGCTTCGTTGGCTTCGGCAGTCAGCCCGCTAAAAAGGTCAGACCGTATGTAACGGAAAGCCACGCCTCCCGACCAGTTTTCGGAGAGACGTCGAGAATAGCTGACATCGAAGGCAAACTCGTTGGGCGAAACCATATTCTGAAAAGTACCCGACTGATCGACCAGTTTGATATCGCCCATGGCAAAATAGCGGAACGAAGAGCCGATAACCTGATTGTTGTCGATCCGGTAATAGCCTGCCAGATAAGCCATGTTAATTCCATCTACCAGGTCGCGCAACCAGGGAGTATAGGAGAGCGATACCCCAAACTGATCCTGAACAAACAGATACTTCGAGGGGTTCCAGTGTTGTGCATTGGCATCGGGCGAAGTAGCCACCCCGGCATCGCCCATCGCGCTGTGACGGGCATCGGGCGAGATGGTCAGAAAAGGGACTGCGGTAAGTACCGGGTTATATTTGGCCTCCTGTCCGTTAGGCAACGATTGTGAGTAAGCAGAAAAAACAATTGACGACAGTAAAATCGTAGTAAAGATTCTGGTCAGTTTGCGACGTATCATAGCTATTGGTTTTCGTAAAGAGCGCAACAAGTGTTGCCCTGATAAAAATAGATCAAAAATTTTGAAGTTGGTTATCTGGTACAAAGCTATCATTTTATTGTTCTTCCTAAAAGCCCGGCAAAAGATTTCGACCATTGGCATAAGTTGCGGTTATTGTTCTGAAACGGGAAACAAAAAAGGGTGTCAGTAACCTGACACCCTTTCCAACATAGACTTCCAAACTACTAACTAATTGAGCATGTGCCTTCAAAAAAACTGATGGTTTGCCCAATCGGCGGAATTACACCGCCTGCCAACTTAACATGAACAAAAAGTCTTTCTTGTATTTGCCGGGAGAGGAGGGCCGGAAACCCTCCTCTGCAGCAAGCTATCTAACTCTGAATTAATTTTTAGTAACCGTAGCTTTCAACCCAAATGGATCGAAAGTGATGGTATAGTTGCCGGCTGTACCAATGGCAATATTGTCGCCGCCGGGGGTAAGTGCATCAAGAGCCCCGCCATAGTTAACTGCCCAATCGTCGTTGGCACGGAATTTCACTGCCCCTACCACCAAATCAACAGTAATGGTAAAGACTTTTTTGGTTGCATCCCATGTCATGTTCTTATCGGTTGACCAGCTTCCCTGGGCATCGCCAATCAAGCCCCAGCTATACTGTTTGTATGTATAGGCATGCGGAGTGCTCAGGTCGAGTTCGATATGGTAATCGCCGGCTTCGGTGATTGGGATATTAGCACCATCGTGTTTCAACGTGCCGGCAGCGTCGCCTAAGCCATAGTTGTAAGCCCAATCGCCGCCACGGAATTTGTATTCACCCACCTTGAAGTTAACGACGCCTCTCCAAACGTGGTTAGCAGCCGAATAAGCGAGTGGAGTTTCAGTATTCCATTCAGCACCTACAGTTGGTGCTGAACCAATTACACCCCAGTTCAAGGCAACCATGCTATAGTCGAGGGTAGCCGCATTCACCTTAATTTTATAGAAACCGGTACCACGGCTGAGGTTGTCGCCGGTGGCACTTAATTTACCGGCACCGCCGTCGCCATAGTTGGTTCCGCCCCAGCTTGCTTCAGATGTAATCTTGAACGAATTGGATGCAGCAGACATATAAACATAGCCTTCCAAATTATCGGGATCGCTGATGGTGCTCTTGATCATCGGAGATTTGTCCGGGCTCCAGTTGGCAAGCGTGCTGCCAGGGTACGAAGCGGCAACATAATCGCCGGGGACATACCAGGTGAGGTTGTCGCCCAACGTAGTAAACGATTTGTTTTCGCCGTAAGCGGTTCCCAAACTGTTGGTTGCATAAGCACGAACATGGTATTTGGTATTCTTGGCCAAACCGGTAAGTTCAATGGTAAATGAACCGACTCCGTTGCCTGATGTAATTACCTGATCACTCAACGTTGGGTTTTCGGACGAGCCAATTACGATACCGCGGGCAGTAACTGCAGCGCCACCATCGAGGGTTACTTCGCCCAGAACCTTGGCCGAAGTTTTGGTTATCTCTTCAATCTTGGTAGTAACCGCTTCAGGAAGATCGATTGGAGTGGTAAAACTAACTTCCGGACCATAACCTACACCTGCACTGTTGGTAGCATAAGCACGGACATAGTATTTGGTATTGCCACGAAGAGCGGTAATGTTGCTGGTAAACGCTCCCAATCCTTTTCCATCGCTGGTTTTGCTGTTCGAAACAGTCGGGTTTTGACTTGTTCCCCAAACAATACCACGTTCGGTAACATCGGCACCACCTGCCACAGTAACGGCGCCACCGCCTTTAGCTGTTTTTCCGGTAATGTCGGTGATGGCAGCAGTGGTCAGCATCGGAACCACCGGCTTGGTCGTGAAGGTCAGCTCCGGACCATATATCACCGTGTTGTTGCCAATGGCATAGGCCCGTGCATAATATTTGGTTGCATAGGCCAGACCACCCAGACGAACGGCAAACGTTGCCGTGTTCATCGCTCCGGTATACTCCTTTTTGTTGTTATCGATAGTCGGATTGGGCGTAGTTGCATAGCAAATACCCTTCTCGGTGAAGCCATCGCCTTGTGCCACGACGTAACCCACTACGGTAGCCGAATCGGATGTGATGGTTTGCGACTGGGTTGTACCTAAAGCCGGATCGAGACGGACCTCAGACATTTCCTGCGTACAGGAGGCAAATATGGCTATTGCTACTGCAAAGCCGGCCACCCATCTGCCAATGATATTTTTTTTCATTTATGTTCGTTTAAAATGTTTGTACCAATTAGTTCTTCACCAATTTATAAGTTCCGGCAGCATCGCTAAGGATGGTGAATGTAACCGTATAGTTACCGGCTTCAGTAACAGGAATATCATTCCCTACTCCGCCTTGTTTCAATTCGCCGGGGGCACCTGAATCGGCAAGGCCCATGTTCCACGACCAGCTGTCGTTTTTCCTGAATTTAATCATCCCCGCCACCAGGTCGAGGGTAATAGACCATGTACCTGTTTTGGCATTGTAATCCATCTTCTGGTCAGGGGCATCCCAGCCATTTGGCGTAGCCGAACCCACCAAACCGATACGGTTATCTGTGAATTTGTATGTCAATTTATTCACATCGACTTCCAATATCTGCCAGCCGTTTTCGGGGGTAATAATTCCAGTACCGTTTACAGCCAAAACACCGCCATTGTCACCATACACAATGTTTGCGTCGGGATCTTTCAATGTAAAGGGCTTGGTTTTGTCCACTTTAACAAGACCGGAATAGACCCCATCGCCTTTGGCCGATTCGATTTTCTGAGCAAGCAGAGAGTTGATCAAATCGAGGCGAGTTAATCCGTAAGGAGTAACACTGGCAGTCTTAACTTCCGAGATGTATTCAAACGGATTGCTGCTAGTTCCGGCAGCACCTGTACCGGCATCGACTACCAATACCGAACGGATACGAAAATCGACTGATGTAGCCACATCGCCATCAAACTTTTTAAGCAAGAGGGTGTTGAGTTCGCTAACCGTCATCTTGATGTTATCGACATGGAAGCCGGTAAAAATCGTAACCGGATCAGCAAAACTGGTTCCGCTTTTGGCTGCTTCCAGGAAATAGTTGGCTGATGCCTGAAATCCGGGGTTAACCGGTTCGGCAATGAACTCGATTGTTTTGGATGCATCGCCACGAACCAGTGTCAGGTTGGGCATGGTAACAATCGATGGAGCGGCTGGGTTTTCAAGCAAATACACTTTTTCCTCGTCCTTCTGGCACGAAACCACCAGGGCGATTAACCCAATGAATGTCAGATATTTTATAAAATTCTTTTTCATTGTCAATTCTTTTTAATGGTTAGTAACCCTGATTTTGCTTCATATTGGGGTTAGCTGCCACTTCGTCGCCCGGAATCGGGAAAAGATTCAGGTGGCTTGAAGTAGATGCGCCTGCAAAAGTTCCGCCTTTCCATTGCCATTTGTAATCACCTCCGGTGAATTTGCCAAAACGGACAAGGTCGGTACGGCGTTGAGCCTCGTAATAAAATTCGCGGCAACGTTCGTCAAGCAGGAACTGGGCAGTAAGCTGGGCAGCGGTAATATTGCCACTGGCATCACCAAATGCCCGGCTCCTGATAAGATTGACATCGGCAACAGCTCCGCTAACATCGCCTTTTCTGAAGAGTGCTTCAGCTCTCATCAGGTAAGCATCGGCCAAACGGAACACCGGGAAATCGGTACTGGCATAAGCTGCATTGTAACTGGCGGCCTGACTGCCATCGGCATTGCGGGCGGTGAATTTGTAAACACCAATACCATAATCGCCACTCGATGATGCACTTGGGATATCCATGCTTTTCTTCATTTTAATCAGCACACGTTTATCTTTGCTGGCTTTGAAGAGGGTATCGGTAGCCGGAACCGGAACATTTCCGTAGGTAGCCAGCGTGTCGACCAACACATTCATGAATTGTTTACGGGCACGGTTACCGTTCCAGTTGGTATTCGAGGTTAAACCGTGGAAATCTTCCGCACGGATATAACGAGAGTCGCTGCTCGATTCGATAAGGAAAGTTGTTCCAACATAACCCTGTGTGTTTGTCCCGTCCTGTTCCCATGCAAAAATCATTTCCGGATTACGACGGCTATCGTTGTCGGCACTGAAATTCTGACGATAATTGGTTGCCAGCGAATATTTTCCGCTATTGATAACCTTATCGGTATAGATTTTACAGCTGTCCCATTTGGCGGTACCGGTGTAAACCTCGGCATTGAGGTAAACGCGGGCCAGCAACATCCATGCAGCGGCTTTGTCGGCCTGTGGGTAAGAGAATTTAGGTTCGCCAAGTTTATCTTCAATTTGATGAAGTTCGCTTACGACGTAGTTGAACAGCTTTGCCCTTTCAATCTGTTTGGGATAGAATTTACCTACACCATCGGCTTCGGTGGTAAAAGGAGGATTGCCAAACAAATCCATGAAATAGTAGTAAGCCAGCGCCCTCAGATATCGAGCTTCAGCATTGAAACGCATAATGTCGGGATCTGTGTTTCCGTCAGTGAGCTTAATGAAGTCGTTGGCATAAGTAATGCTCAACCCCAAACGCTGATAAAGAGCGGTAAGGAATGGATTACTCGGGCTCCACGTCTGGGTGTTGAGGTCGGAGATACCGGCATCGCCCCATCCGCAAATGGCTTCGTCAGTGGTAATTTCCTGAAGGTTCCAAAGTGCCCTCGAAGTGGTAAAGAAGTTTTCGTCGGGGGCACTGATATCGGCACCGCCATTGGCACCCTGACCGGCAATGATAAAACTGGCATATATTTTACCCAACACCTGTTTCATATAAACAGGGTCGTTTTTCAGGTTGCCAGCCATAATGGTATCCGGGTCTTTCGGAGTTACATCAAGGTCCTTTACGCACGAACCAAAAATCAGTGCGGCAAGAACAACTGCTATTTTTAAAATATTCTTATTCATAATGCTTTGCTATTAGATGATTAATAGTTTACGTTAAGCCCAAGAATAAATACCTGGGGACGCGGATAGATATTGTTGTCGATCCCTCCGGAAACTTCAGGATCGAGTCCTTTGTATTTGGTTACAGTCCAGATGTTCTGAGCCGTAAAACTTACACGGGCAGAAATCTTTTCGAAGAGATTGTTGAAAGTATAACCGGCACTGATGTTGTCGAGTTTCATAAACGAGCCATTTTCAACAAAATAGTCGCTGGTAAACTGACGTTTCACGAAGTTGTGTTCGGTAAGATATTTCGTGAAGTTTTTCCAGTAACCAATCTGGTAAACCTGATCGTAAGAGGCTCCTGCCGATACGCCATTGTATACATAGTTACCGATGCTTGCACGGGCTGATGCAGAAAAATCGAAGTTCTTATAGTTGAAACGGGCCGAAAGACCAAGAAGGAAATCGGGTGCCGGATCTTTGTAGATATACTTGTCATTGTTGTCGCCATTGACGGCACCACCTTCACCTGAAAGATCTTCATAAAGACCTTCGATTGGTTTTCCATCCTGACCATAAACCTGTTTGTTTACAAAGAACGAATAGGCAGGATAGCCCACGCGGGTAACCTGTTTCTGGCCTGTGAACGCATCGCCGTAAAGGATACCGATATAATCCGGATCGTCGGTGAGCAATAATTTGGTAATGGTATTCTCGTTATATGTCAGGTTAAAACCAATGTTTAACGACATATCCTGCTTCGAAATTGGCATTACATCGAGCGTAAACTCAACCCCTTTGTTTTCGAGGCTGCCAACATTGGTAAGCAATGTATTGGAAAAATTGCTACCTGTCGGGATGGTAACGGTATTGAGCAAATCGTTGGTTACACGTTTGTAAAGGTCGATTGAACCGGTAATACGGTTGTCTGCAAAACCAAAATCCAAACCAATGTTTTTGGTGTCAGTCTCTTCCCATTTAATATCAGGGTCGTAGGCATTGGGGCGCAATGTTGGCCTGAACATCCCGTCGATTGGGTAATATGACCCTGCAGCCGAAGCAATATAAGTGGCCTGTGCCGGATAGTCGTTACCAATATCCTGCTGACCGGTTAAACCCCAACCTAAACGAAGTTTCAGGTCAGAAACAGCATCCACATCTTTCAGGAACGATTCTTCTTTAATTTTCCATGCAAAAGCAGCCGATGGGAAAAGACCCCACTGGTTGTCGCCGGAAAAGCGGCTTGAACCATCGTTACGGACAGTCAATGTAAACAGATAACGATTGGCAAAAGTATAGTTCAAACGGCCGAAGAACGATACCAGATAGTTCTCGGTAATGAATGACGAATTTTCAGTTTCCTGATAAGGGTGGTTCAAATCTTCGACACCGTGGGTCAATGTTTTCCCTTTGCGGAGGAAGTGCTGCCATGAGTAACCGGCAGTAGCATCCACACGGCTGCGAATGCTTTCGAACTCTTTATTGTAATTCAAATAGAAGTCGAACAGATCGTTAAAGTTCTCGCCGCTATAGTTGCTCACTCTACCCCAAAGCGGTGCTGTAAGTGTTGAAGGCGAAGTGGTAGGACGGATATTGTGGCCTTCGCTGACAGCATGGTCTTTCGCAACATTCAGGTTAGCCTGCAATTCAGGAAGAAAAGGCAGACGATAGTTAAACTGCGCATTGGCTATCAAACGCTTAACCGTCGACTTATTGTCAGCAGCCATCAACTGCTCAACCGGGTTGGGCGTACCAAGATTGGCTCCGTAGTTGGGCCACTGGAAGTAACCATCAGAATTGGCAGTGCCATCCTTGATAGGCTGAGTTGGGTCCATATTCAATGCTGAACCTTGAGCGCCGGTATCGCCATAATTATGGTCCGAATACATCCCTTTGGCATTCAGGTTAATTTTCAGATTGCCATTAAGCGCAACCGGATCGAGGCTGATAGAACCGGTATAGCGTCGCATGTCGGTGTTTTTCATGATACCATCCTGCGAGGTATAACCCAGCGAAACACGATATGGAAGTACATCGGCAGAGCCTGAAAAACTTACATTATGGTCGTGAGTGATGGCCGTGCGGAAAATCTCTTTCTGCCAGTTGGTATTTTCTGAACCCAGCTTGCTCAGCGTTGAAGCATCAAAAAGGCCTGAGTTAACTTTATCCAATGCAATCTGACGCATTTCGTCTCCCGAATATACATCGAGGTATTTGATTGGGCTGGCTACACCAAAGTTTCCATTATAGCTTACACGGAAAGGAGAGCCTGCTTTTCCTTTCTTGGTGGTAATCAAAATAACACCGTTTGAGGCACGCGAACCATAAATTGCAGTTGCCGAGGCATCTTTTAATACGGTAAAAGTTTCGATATCGTTGGGGTTTACAAACGAAAGGAAGTTGCTGCTACCGGCAATATTATTGTTGTCGAGCGCAACACCATCGATAATAATTAACGGGTCGTTTGAAGCATTCAGCGATGAACCACCACGTACACGGATAGTTGAGCCGCTACCAGGCGCACCGCCTGAAGTCGTAATAACCACACCGGCACTCTTCCCTACTAAAAGGTCCTGAGCTGAAGTAATGGCACCTTTATTAAAGCTCTTTGAATCGATGGCAACAACCGAACCGGTAGCGTCAGATTTTTTTACCTGACCATAGCCAATGACCACTACTTCATCCAAACCCCTGGTTTCGAGAGCAAGAGATACATCGATTTTCGATTGCTGGCCCACTGCAATGGTTTGAGCCTGATATCCGACAAATGAAAAGACGAGATTTTTGCCGGATTCAACTTTGATAGTGTAATTTCCATCAAAATCGGTAACTGTCCCAGTAAAGGTTCCCTCAACTAAAACGGTCACACCGATAAGTGGTTCTTTGGTTGAAGCATCGGAAACTGTTCCGCTGATTGATCTTTCCTGCGCTGCGACCGATAGTGAAATCATCGCGAACAGGAAAAGCCAAACCGACTTCATGTTAAAAAACTTAATTTTCATGAGCATCTAATTATTGGTTCATAAATCATGGTTAAACATTTAGTATCATAATAAACGTTAAATACATATAATTCTGAAAATCAATCAATAATCCTTTCTGATACCTATTATTTCGCCATTTTATTCGGCGAAAGTAAGACATCTTAACATTTATTTAATACACCCTTAACAGCTCATTGACACGAAAATGATATGCAAACGTTTGCGGTGACGTTTGCAGTAAACATGTTTTACAACATTTTTTAACTTTTGGTTGATTTTGACAGAGAAAGCATGGCCCGGTGTTTGTTATTTAAACAATCAACTTAATTATTTTTACATTTGTAGACCAGATGTAACTTATAACAGATGAACACTCCGGCGACGATAAAAGATATTGCAAAAGCTCTGGGAATATCGGCATCAACGGTTTCCAGGGCGCTGAAAGATCATCCCGATATTAGCCGCGAAACGAAAGAGGCGGTCAACGAGATGGCTGCCAAACTGCGATACAAACCTAATGCAGTCGCCCTTTCACTTAAAAACAGCCGGACCAAAACCATCGGCGTAATCATCCCGCAAATTGTCCATTTCTTTTTTTCGTCAGTAATCAGCGGGATTGAAGATGTAGCCTACGACGCTGGCTACAATGTGATGGTTTGCCAGTCGAATGAGAATTACAGCCGTGAGATCATCAATACCCAGGCTCTCCTCTCCAACCGCGTTGAAGGGGCGCTGGTCTCCATTTCGAAAGAAACACACGACTGTTCGCACCTGATGAACCTCAGGGAAAATGGAGTGCCAATTGTCTTTTTTGACCGCGTTCCTGAGAATTTCGATGCCGACAATGTGATAATTGACGACATGAAAGCTGCTTACAATGCCACCCAACATCTGATTGACAACGGGTGTAAATATATTGCCCACTTAACGGCACCATCGTCACTGGGCATTGGGATCAAAAGGCTCGAAGGGTACAAAAAAGCCTTAACCGACAATAATCTACCGTTTAGGGAAGAGTATGTGATGATAGCCGACACGTTCGAACTTTCGGGCGCTGCCACTCGTAAATTGATGCAGCTTCCCATTCCTCCCGACGGTATTTTTACCGTGAACGACCATACCGCTGTTGGGGTATTGAAAACATTGAATCAAATGTCGGTTCCGGTACCTAAGAAAGTAGAAGTTATCGGATTTTCGGCTGGATTCTTCTCGGACATTACCACCCCAACACTCAGTTCCGTGAATCAGCATGGCTACGAAATGGGCGTAAAAGCGGCTCAAGTACTCTTGGAACGGATTCAGACAAGCGATTCGGGCGATTATAAGACCTATTTTATCGAAACCAACCTGGTCTTGCGCGAATCGACCAAAAAAATATAATCATCAAAAGCGCAATGCAAACGTTTGCGGAGATAAATTTTGATATTTTTTTGATTCAAAAGCATTTAGCGCTTGGATTTTACAGTAGTATTTTCCTATTTTTGTAAACGAAAATCAATCACTATTTCCTCTCTGATACAATATCCGTCTGGATGTTGTCTTTTCTTTTTAATTTGTCATTTGTAAATTTTTGCGATTTATCAGGCTTTTACAAGGTTTGAAAAGTTCGTTAATTCAAAATTCAAATTATGGCTAAAAAACCACATCTCTCCTTTTGGCAGATCTGGAACATGAGCTTTGGGTTCATGGGTGTTCAGATTGGCTACTCTCTGCAGAACGGAAACACAAGCCGAATATTATCGGCCCTGGGCGCAGAGGTGGAACACCTAAGCTACTTTTGGCTTGCTGCTCCTTTGGCAGGACTTATTGTACAACCAATAGTCGGTCTATCGAGCGATAAAACCTGGACGAGGCTCGGACGACGGATACCGTTTATTCTGGGCGGGGCAATTGCTTCGGCACTGGCTATGTTATTTATGCCCAACTCCGAGTTCTTCGCCCATCTGTTGCCGCCACTCTTTTTTGGAGCCACCATGTTGCTTTTCATGGATACCTCGTTCAATGTTACCATGCAGCCCTTCCGCGCACTGGTTGGCGATATGGTTGGCGAAGAACAGCGAAACATCGGTTATTCTATTCAGAGTTTTCTTATTAATACCGGTGCTGTAATCGGTTCAATTTTGCCATTTCTGCTTACCTGGTTTGGGGTTTCAAATATTCCGGCCGAAGGGGAAAAAGTTGCCTCAACGGTAATCTGGTCTTTCTACATTGGAGGAGCAGTATTGCTTGCTTCGGTAATCATAACAAGTTTCACAACACGCGAGTATCCGCCGGAAGAGTATGCCCGCTACCACAGCCTGGAACCGGTTATCCAAAAAACATCGTTCTCAGAGCTGATTAAGAATATCCCATCTACCATGTGGCAGCTGGCCATCGTTCAGTTTTTCTCGTGGTTTGCCTTTTTTATGATGTGGGTTTACACCACCCCCGGCGTGGCCCAGCATGTCTGGAATACCTTGCCGGGCGACTCAACCTCGCAGGCCTATAACGAAGCAGGCAACTGGGTAGGTGTTATTTTTGCCATGTACAGCCTTTTTGGCGCTTTGTTCTCCATCGTTATGGCCCGGTTTGCCAACCGCTTCGGCCGTAAGACCATTTACCTCTCATCGCTGGTAATCGGTGGAATCGGGTTGATTTCAATGACGATTATCAAAGATCAGTACACGCTCATTTATGCGATGATTGCCGTAGGTATTGCCTGGGCTGCCGTGCTTGCCATGCCTTATGCCATCCTTTCGGCATCCTTGCCAGCCGATAAAATGGGTGTTTACATGGGTATTTTCAATGCTACCATTACTATCCCACAAATTGCAGCCGGTTTGCTCGGGGCTTCGCTCCTGACACTCTTCGGCGGAAAAGCTATTGTGATGCTGGGTGTTGCCGGGGTATCGATGATTATCGCCGGCCTCTCAGTACTATTTATCAGGGAAAAAATTACAGATTAAATGAGTAAAAGTTCACCCATAAAAGCCTGTCTTTTCGACCTCGACGGCGTTATTGTCGACACCGCCAAATACCATTACATCGCCTGGAAACAGATTGCCGATGAATTGGGGTTCTTCTTCTCGGAGGAGGACAATGAAAAATTAAAGGGTGTCAGCCGAATGCAATCGCTCGACATTTTGCTCGAAACCGGAGGTATCGAACTAGGGCAGCAACAGAAACAGGAGCTTGCGGACCGGAAAAATAAGATTTATGTTGACTATGTCACAAAAATGACCAATGAAGAAATTTTACCGGGCGTAACCCGTTTTCTTGACCAGCTACGGGCCGAAAAAATAGGAATCGCTCTCGGTTCGGCCAGTAAAAACGCACCAATGATTCTGGAAAAGATTGGGTTAAAAGAAAAATTCGATGCCATTATCGATGGCAACAAAGTATCGAATGCCAAACCCGATCCCGAAGTTTTTTTGAAAGGAGCAGCCGAACTGGGCTATGCAGCCGGTTCGTGCCTGGTTTTCGAAGATGCTCAGGCCGGAATAGAGGCCGCCCTCAACGCCGGAATGCGGGTTGTGGGCGTTGGCAGCGCAGAAAACCTGCGAGGTGCCGACCGGCTAATCGAAGGATTTCAAGAGTTGGATATCGAAAAATTACGGAGCTGGTTCCCAACGGAACAATAACCCGTTTTTTTAACTCTGTTGAATATGAAAAACTATATTGTACACCACGAATGGAAAGTTATCGAAGACCGGTTCTTTCCTGAAAACAATAAAATCAGCGAAAGCCTGATGAGCCTCGGGAATGGCCGGATGGGACATCGTGCCAACTTCGAGGAACGCTTTAGCGGCGAAACACTACAGGGGAATTATGTGGCTGGAGTTTACTATCCCGACAAGACCCGCGTGGGATGGTGGAAAAACGGCTATCCCGAATATTTCGCCAAAGTGCTCAATGCAGCCAACTGGATTGGCATCGACATTAAAATAGGGAACGAATTTCTCGATCTTCACAAAGCCAAAGTGCTTTCATTCCGCCGCGAACTGGACATGCAAGTTGGCGTACTCTCGCGCAGTTTCAAAGCCGAACTTCCGTCAGGGAAGCAGATTGAAGTAGAGTCAAAACGGTTCCTGAGCATTGTGCATTCCGAAACCGGGGCTATCCGATATTCAGTAAAAGCACTGAATTTCAACAGTAAAATAACGTTTATCCCCTATATCGATTTCGACATCGTCAATCAGGATTCGAACTATGACGAAAAATTCTGGGAAGAGGTAAAGAAATCGGTAGCTCCCGGAACCGGTTGGGTAACCGCCGAAGTGAGAAAAACCTTTTTCCATGTCTGTTCCGGGATGAAGATCAAAGTTTTCAAAAACAGGACTGAACAGCAGTTTACGGCCGATCTCGAAGAACGCAATAAGTTTATCGCCAATATTATTCCGCTTCAAATATCAGAAGGCGAAACCATCACCATTGAAAAATATGGGGTGAACCTGTCGTCGGAATATTGTTCGAAAGATAAACTTGTTGAAACAGCCCTCCAACACCTCGATACGGCATACCGGAAAGGTTTCGATGCGATGCTCGACGAACATTCGCGCGCATGGCTGAAAAAATGGGAAACCAGCGACATCGTTGTCGAAGGCGATGTTGCAGCCCAGCAAGGCATCCGTTTCAACATTTTCCAGTTGCAGCAAACCTATACCGGCGAAGACGAACGATTGAATATTGGGCCGAAAGGCTTCACTGGCGAAAAGTACGGCGGCTCTACCTATTGGGATACCGAAGCCTACTGTCTTCCGTTCTACCTTGCCACAGCGCCACAGCAGGTGTCGCAAAACTTGCTGGCCTACCGCCACAAACATTTGCAAAAAGCCATCGAAAACGGAGCGAAACTGGGATTCACCGACGGGGCGGCACTCTACCCGATGGTTACCATCAACGGCGAAGAGTGCCACAACGAATGGGAAATTACGTTTGAAGAGATTCACCGGAATGGCGCTATCGCCTTTGCCATTTACGATTATATCCGGTACACCGGCGACAGAAGTTATCTTCTTCCCAAAGGATTTGAAGTGCTGCTTGGAATTTCACGGTTCTGGGCACAGCGGGTCAACTGGTCGGAAGAAAAGCAGCAATACGTGATGCTCGGCGTGACCGGCCCCAACGAATACGAAAACAATGTCAACAACAATTTCCACACGAACCGTATCGCCCAGTGGACATTGGAATATACGTTGGAGGCAGTTAATTATCTGAAGAAAGAATATCCGGTCGAATATGCCGCGTTGGCGCAAAAATGGAAGTTTGACGAAGCCACTGAAACGGCCAAATGGAGAGATATTGCAGAAAAAATTTATTTCGCCTTCGATCCGAAGCGTAATATCTATCTCCAACAGGATGGGTTCCTCGACAAAGATTTAAGACCCGTTTCATCTATTCCAGCCGGGCAGCGCCCCATCAACCAAAACTGGTCGTGGGACCGAATTCTTCGTTCGCCCTACATCAAACAGGCCGACACGCTCCAGAGTTTCTATCTGTTCGAACCCGAATATGACGTAGAAACCATTGCGCGCCATTTCGATTTCTACGAACCGCTGACGGTACATGAATCATCGCTTTCGCCATGTATCCATACCATTTTGGCAGCGCTGATTGGCAACGAAGAGAAGGCGTACGAAATGTATCTCCGGACAGCCCGTCTCGACCTCGACGATTACAACAACGACACCGAGGATGGCTGTCATATCACCTCGATGGGCGGCACCTGGATGGCATTTGTGCAAGGGTTTGGTGGCATGCGGGTTCAGAACAACCGGTTGCACTTTGCCCCTTTTATTCCCAAAACATGGAAATCATTTGCGTTTCGTATCAATTTCCGAAATGCAACAATCAAAGTCAAAGTTGAAAAAGAACAGCTTACAATCGAAAACCATTCGGCACACGACCTGGAATTCGAACTTTACGGTAAAGAACTAACTGCAAAATCTGGTAGTTCAATTGTTTCACCTTTAAAAAAATAACGATGAACAAACGTATTCTGATGTTTCCCGTGCTGATGATGATGGTCGTATCCACCCTCTTCGCAGCCGTAAAACCCACCCTCGACCATGTTGAACCCCCATTTTGGTGGACAGGATTTAAAAATCCCGAATTGCAACTGATGGTCCACGGGACAGATATCTCGAAGACAAAACCCGAAATAAACTATACCGGAGTCGAGATTGTTGCGGTTACATCGGTCGAAAATCCCAACTATCTTTTTATCGATTTGCGACTGGCCGACAACACCCAACCGGGGAAATTCGATATTTTATTTAAATCCAACGGAAAAACCGTTTTCACCTACAATTACGAGTTGAAAGCACGCGAACAAGGCTCTGCCAACCGCGATGGCTTTAACAACAGCGATGCCATGTACCTTATCATGCCCGATCGCTTTGCCAACGGCGATTTGTCGAACGACCAGATAGCAGGTATGCCCGACAAGTATAACCGTAACGAGCAGTACGACCGTCACGGCGGCGACCTGAAAGGGATTAACAACCATCTCGATTATATTCACGATCAGGGCTATACTGCAATATGGCTGAACCCGGTTCTCGAAAACGACATGGAACATGCTTCATATCACGGCTATGCCACCACCGATTTTTATCGTGTCGACCGCCGGTTTGGCTCCAACGAAGATTATAAGAAACTGAGCGACGATGCCCGTAAAAAGGGAATCAAAATGGTGATGGACATGATTTTCAACCACTGCGGCTCGAACCACTGGTGGATGAAAGATATGCCAATGAAAGACTGGCTTAACGGCTGGCCCAACTATGGAATTACCACTCACCGAAAAACCGTTCTTCAAGATCCTTATGTTTCAAAAGCCGATTTCGATGAAATGGCCGATGGCTGGTTTGTCTCTTCGATGCCCGATATGAACCAACGCAACCCATTTGTAGCCAAATATCTGATTCAAAATTCAATCTGGTGGATCGAATATGTTGGGCTTGCCGGAATCAGAATGGATACTTACCCCTACCCCGACCAACACATGATGGCCGACTGGACCTGTCAGGTGTTGAACGAATACCCAAAATTCAACATCGTGGGCGAACAGTGGCACACCAATCCGTCGTTGGTATCGTACTGGCAACGTGGCAAAAAAAATGAAAATGGCTACACCTCATGTTTGCCCAGCCTGATGGATTTCCCAATTCAGGATGCCATCGTCAAGGCATTTACTGAAAACGAAGGATGGGACACCGGCATAATGCGCCTTTACGAAACCCTTGCCCTCGACTTCGAATATCCCGAAGCCGATAACCTGGTGGTTTTTGCCGATAACCACGATACCGAACGTTTCTTTACCGCCGTTCGTGAAGATTTTAGCAAATTCAAACTGGCAATGGCCTACCTGATGACCACACGCGGTATTCCGCAAGTTTATTATGGGGGCGAAATCCTGATGACAGGTCGCAAAAGCGACGGTGATGGGATGTTGCGCAAAGATTTTCCCGGCGGATGGCCAGACGATAATACCAATGCTTTCACCGGCGAAGGCCTTACCGACCAGCAGAAAGAGGCCCAGGCCTATATGAAAAAACTGGCCAACTGGCGCAAAAACAAAACGGTAGTCCATAACGGAGAAATGAAACACTATCTGCCCAAAGAATCGGTTTATGTCTATTTCCGTTACAACGACAAAGAGTCGGTAATGGTGGTGCTAAACAACAGCAAAGAGAACAAAACCATCAAAGGAAACCGTTTTGCCGAATCGCTGAAAGGGTTTACCTCGGGTACCGATATTGTTTCTGGCAAAAGTATAGCTTCTCTTGCCTCGCTCGAAGTAGCCGCAGGCAGCGCAATGATTATTGAACTGAAATAAGATTGTTATTCGTGTTGTATCGGGATTCAAGACAAAGTTCGCGACAGCATTTCCGTTATCTGACAGGAATATGGCTTTAGCTTTTGCTCTTGATTCCCGATATCGACAACCTGATACAAAAAACAAACAAATGAGACAGATCAACAAATTGGCATGGCGCTTTTTAATTGCCGCAGCAATGCTGTTCCCGATTCTCTACTCCTGCTCAAAAGGGGGCGACGGCCCCGATGTGCAGCCGCCGCTGACTGCCGAAACAACTACCCCATCGAAAGATGTGATGTTACAGACATTCTACTGGGACGTAACCGAAGGTGGCATTTGGTGGGACAACCTCAACGGAAAACTCGACACCTGGAAAAATGCCGGCATTACTGCGCTCTGGCTTCCCGTCATCTCCAAAGGCCAGTCGGGCAAATGGTCGATGGGCTACGATCCCGCCGACTATTTCGACTTCGGGAAATACGATCAATATGGAACGGTTGAAACGCGCTTTGGTTCGGAAACCGAGTTGCTCTCGCTGCTGACCAACGCCAAAGGGAAGGGCTTTAAATTGGTTGCCGACATCGTGCTGAACCACAACTCGGGAGGTGAACAGGAATCGAACCCTGTAGCTGGCAAGCTCACTTATACCAAATTCCAGCCCAAATCCGGAAAGTTTTTCCGTTCGTACAGCGACTTTCATCCCAACGCCCAGCATGTTTCTGACGAAGGTAGCTTTGGCGATATGCCCGATCTCTGTCACGATGTTGACAATGTGAAAAGTTGGTTTTGGCTTCGCGATGACGGCGTAGGCAAATATTACAAAAATGTACTTGGGTTCGATGGCTGGCGTTTCGACTATGTAAAAGGCTTCAGCCCCAACATCGTGAAAACCTGGAACGCCAACGTGGGCGGATCCATTTCTATTGGCGAATATTGGGATGGCAATGTGACGTTGGTGAACGATTGGTGCAAAGCATCACAAAGCGGCGCTTTCGACTTTCCGCTTTTCTACGGCATGCGTGATGCCTTCAACGGAGGCAATCTAAGCAATCTCGATGGCAAAGGCTTAATTGCCGTGAACCCTGAAGCAGCTTATACCTTTGTCGATAATCACGACCTACGCAATGCCGGCGAAGATATTGTTGACGCGCAAAAAATGAAAGCCTACTGTTATATCCTCACAGCCACTGGAACGCCCTTTATTTTCTACAGCGATTACGAATCGTTGTTAGACAAATCAAAACTGAACCAGTTGATTTGGATCCGGAAAAATCTGGCTGCAGGATCAATGACCAAGCTCTATTCGAGCAGCAATGAATATATTTTCCGACGCAACGGAACGCCCGGATTGCTTACCTATCTGAACATTGGCAACACTGCCGTTCAGCAAAAAGTCAGGACCACCTGGGGCAACAGCGTATTAAAAGATTATACCGGGAACAATCCCGATGTCACAACCGACGCAAGCGGCTACGTGACCATCGGTTGCCAACCCAATAGTTATGCCGTATATTCGGTAAAGGGGCTGTAGTTTTTTACTTACCGAAAAAAAGGGATGCCGGGCAAAAATTGTCCGGCATTTTAATGGTTGAAAACGATTGGCATCAATCATAACTCCGCTTCACAAACCAGCGTTCCCACAGGTTAAAACTACAATTAAGCTTCAGATAGCTTTCGCGAACCAACATCTTTTGCAGTGAACCTTGCTGCCCGGCCTCAACCGATATGTTGATAAAACTTTTGTCGCGGCGTATAGGCACCGAGCAACCCAATGTAATGCCATAGCTGTCAATGGGGATGCCGTAAATATTGATATATCCGGTTTGGTACATGGCCCCCGCCTGATATTTCATCACCTGACGCATTTTTGCCGGATCGTATTGGGGGGCCAGTTCAACCCCGAAATGATAGCTTTCGTTGATATTAAGCTTTTTGCTGCTCAGGTTTACATTGGCATCGCGCCAGTCGCTACGGTTGTAATCGAATGTTACAGTTGTTTTATCGTTGAATGTCAAAGCCATCCCAAGGCCCAGTTTTAGCGGAAGTTCCATATTGTCAATATCGGTCGATTCACGAATCAACTCGCTGGACGAACTGCTCGTCGAGGTGGATATGGTCAATTCTGATTCGGTATTGAGCTTGCCACTATATTCAGCCATGCCACCCAGCGTCAATTTAACTTTCGGGGCAAGGTTTTGATAAAACTGAAAACCACTTCGCAATTCGTACCCCGAATAATTGATATTCTCGTTAATTACAATCGAGCTAATACTACCGACCGGCGGAAATTCATCGGTACGCCGGTTCATATTTCCCCATATAAACGCCGACGAGAGGCCCAGCGAAAAGTTTTTGAAACATTTAATTCCCAACGAAAAAGCCGACTCGCTCAATCCACCCTCACCGGTATACAGTACCGGATAGGAGCTGTTGGTCCCTTCGAGCGATTTGGTGCTGTAAATGGAATAACCAACGCTGCTCTTGGGGTTTAGCGACAATCCGGCCGACAAGAAAGGTAGTACCGGAAAGCCAATCTGCACCCAACTAATATTCCCGTTCAACACGTTGGCCGACTTGTATTTGTTTTCGAGGTTCGAATAGCGCAAGTTCATTCCCATATCGAAACCAAATGTTTTGGGCTCGATGGCGGTGAGCGAAGCCGGGTTTGCCCCATTCAGGCTCAGGTTCGAACGAAGGGCAAGACCGCTACCGCCCATCGCGGCGTTGCGCCCGCCACCGGTATTATTGAGCTCGCCAATGCCAAAAACCGAATAGGGCGAATTGGTATTGTTCTGTCCCCAGACCCGACCAAGCAACAACAGCAAAATTGTCGTGAGAAATATCTTGTTCATTCTTCTTAATTTTTATCGATATAGCAATAAACCTCGAGTGCAGCTGGCGAAGCAAGTTTATTCGTAAGCCCGAACACCACACTTTGGGCTGAATTGGCAACGGCTGACGATGGCGGCCCAATAAAGATAAATTGCTCCTTATCCTCTTCGGCCGCCAACAGACTATTGAAAAAGATGGTCACATCTGCCAAATAGTATGGCTGGTTATCGAACTCGCCATTGCTGGTTGCCAGCGCATAGACCAACGAACCATCGGAACGGGAGAGTTGGCTGGTGATATTGTTTTTTCGATCGGCAATAAAGACACCAAGCGAATCGGGAAGCGGGTTGTTGCTGTCCCAACTCCCTTCATAAGGGGTCAGTTTCAATGTTGCCGAAATAAAAGCCACTTTCGAAGCAATCCCGGTCAGATGCTGGATGCCCGGGATTCTCACTTTGGCATATAATCCCGAACCTGACTGAACAACGGCTTTGTATTCAGTTCCCGAAACCGGGAGTTCGTAAGGTTTGGTTTCGATTCCTGCCATCAGGCTGCCGCCGAAATTGCGATCGAAATGGTTGAAATGAATCCCGTCGTCATCGTACGGAATAGTGAAATAGGTTTTATCGCTTTGCTCCGTTTCATACACCTCTTCGTGGTAATAGATTCTCAGTCCGGGTGCCACATTCGACGAATCGGCCGACAACCCAACCATAATATTCGGGTTTCCTTCCGTAACAAAAGCCAATCCGTGAAAAAAATCCTTGAACTTCGAATCGGAAGTCAGTGTATCGTTTTTGTCGATTACCATATCGAACAATCTTTTGCCAAATTGCGGGTTAAGCCGAATGGTGAACTCCTCGTTCGAGTTGGGCTCAGGCCTGAAAGTGCGCGAACCCAGCGGAACAGCAGCTGTTTCGAATGCAGAGTTGTTGGTCAGATAATCGCTTTCGTTCAGTTCTATCGGTTCTGTTACCTGGTGCACGCCGAGGGTAATGCTCCGCGTGGTATCGCCCAGATAAAAGGTATCATAATGCATTACCACCACCAGCGAATCGAAAACCAAATCATCATCGCCAATAGTGAAACTGCCACTAGTCAGTTCGAAATAAGGCATACAACTTACTTGACCCGAATAACGATCGTTCACCCCGCCAATCAACAGCCGCGACGACGAACTGGTCGAGAACGAATCGACCAAAACGGTTGAGACAGAGAATTTCATCGTGTCGATTAACACGATTCCTGAATGGGAATCGATAAACTCCTCTCCAATCCGGAACTCCTCTGTGTCGGAAAACTGGCAGGAGGCAACCATAAGTAAACTGAAAAGGCAAAATGCCTGACCGATTTTTCGCATCACTCTATATTTTTTGGCGAAAGTATCGCGGATAGCCGCTCCAATAAAATCTTTTATACCAACCGGCACTTTTGAACGACCAACCGGATACCCCCTCTCCCGTTACAACAAGGGAACAACTGTTTAACAGTCATTTAAACCACCGAAAAGCAAGCACTATCCCAATGCAAAGTATCGACAAAAGCGGTTTATCGGGCAGAAACATCCGTTCGTCGATAATTTGAATGGGTTCGACAAGTTTCGTTTTTGAGGGATAGCCCGCAATTGTAGTTTTGACGCGGATAGTGAGGCAGCAGCTACTGTTTTGTCCGGTAACAGCGAACAAAACTTTGCTCCGATGAAATTGATTGACAACAAAATTGTGTGAAATGAAAAAATCATTGTTTCTGTTTTTGATGGCCGCTCTCTTTTTAACGGCTTGTAGTAACGACGACGATACCGATACATTGGGCAACTGGATCGAGCAATCCGATTTCGAAGGGTTGCCGCGCAGCAACGCTGTCTCTTTCGTGGTAAACAACTATGTCTATGTCGGGACCGGCTACAACGACGATGCCGATAGCGAATACATGAACGACTTCTGGAAATACGACCCGGCCAACGACTCGTGGGTGAAGGTGGCCGATTTCCCCGGTGCAGGCCGCTCCGGCGCCGTAGCCTTCGTCATTGGCAACAAAGCCTACGTTGGCACTGGCTATAACGGCAAAGACCGCTTAAAGGATTTCTGGGAATTCGACCCCGCCGCCAATAGCTGGACCCGCAAAGCCGACTTTGGCGGAACCGCCCGTTACGGCTGCGTCAGCTTTGCCATCGGCAACAACGGATACATTGGCACCGGATACGATGGCAACGACAACCGCGACTTCTGGATATACGATCCCGCTACCGACCAGTGGAGCCAAACGGTCAGCATCGGCGGTTCAAAAAGAAAAAATGCCACCGCTTTCGTGCTCGACGGAAAAGCTTATGTCTGCACCGGTATCAACAACGGGGTCTACCAAAAAGACCTCTGGCAGTTCGACCCGGCCACCTCAACCTGGACTGAAAAAGTGGCACTCGACGACGATGACGACTGGACCATCTATTGCAGTCAGGCCGTTTCTTTCGCCCTGAACGGGAAAGGATACATTGCCCTGGGCGAAAATTCAGGGGTAAAAAGCGAAATATGGGAATACAACCCATCGCAAAACACATGGACCGACAAAACCGATTTCGAAGGTTCGGCCCGCCAGGAAGCCATCGCTTACGTGGTAAACAGCCGCGCCTTTGTCGGGCTGGGCCGCAGCGGCAGCTACTATTTCGACGATATCTGGGAATGTAAACCCAACGATGAATACGACGACGAAGATTAAATCAACCAAAATAGTGAGTTGTTTTTCGACAATTCATCAGTGGTCCAGGGTTAGCAAAGGGTGTTCCGCATGGGGCACCCTTTCGTTTGAAACAACAACAGCAAGGGTAAGGGCTTACGCACAGCCAATTTTAAAGCACATCACCATCCAGCGGCTTGGCTCTGCACAATAAACCATATCATATCAATACCGATAGTTCCATAAAAAAACCTTCAAGGTTTTTAAATTCCTTGAAGGCTTGATA
>CAYOJD010000034.1:23220-26866 GCA_964404205.1 uncultured Prolixibacteraceae bacterium | reverse complement strand
AGTTTACGGATTCCGTTTTTGATGACCGGGGAATTTAGCTCGTATAAATTTGGGTATTCGATTAACATGGTTTTCTCGGCATTCAGCAGCCTGATACGGATTCGATCGAGCGGGGTAGCCGAAACCCGATAGGTAAAGTTTCGGGTTTTGAACAGTTCGCCATCAGAAAGTTGAGGCGCAATTGATTGTCTCATCTCAAGCTTTTTCAGTACTTCGGCAAGCCACTCCCTCTTTTCGTAAAGAAACTTTTCGCCCGACGTGAATGAAGCCCCCATTGGAATGGTGACTTTTACATCACCCGAAGGGGTGACCGAGATGCGCAGACGCGTTGCACGGGGATGACGAACAATCCGCACATCGCCAACCGGTGTCAGATGAACTGTCCGTTCGTTGCTCATTTCACCTCAATCTCTTCGTTTCGGTGGTGTTTAAAACTTCGGTTAATCCATCCCGGCAGGATTACTGCGCCGATAAACAGATAGGGGTAGTAACAAATGAGCCGCCAGATAACGGTCATGATGCTGACAAAACCGGTCGGGATAAAAATCTTCATGTATTCGAGGAAAATCACCTCCGAGAGGCCGGTCCCGCCAGGTGTCGGGAATACCATCATCATCACCCAGAGGATAAGCTGACGGGCAAAAATATTGATGTGTTCGACAATTGAAGGGAGCGTGTGGTTGGCTGAACCATTCAACCCGAAAATCAAAGCCAGAATAAGGAAATTGACGACCGAATAGTGCGATGTCCACGAAAAGACAGTTGCGCCAAATCCTTTCAACCAAAATTTAAACGGTTTGCTCGATAACTCGCGCGAGGCATCCACAATATCATCGCCCGATTCGGCGGCCTTTTCTTTCCATCGCCGCAGCCCGGGAATGGAGAATATCAGTAAAATAAACCGTTTCAACGCCTGAGGGTTGAAAAACAACCCATAGCCAACCAGCAGAACGATGCACACTTTTACCCCGTAACCGGCTATCGCGAAATAGAAATATTTGTTGTCGAGGAAACTGCCGGCATCGACTTTCGACAAGGCAAAAAGGTTGTCGAAGCCGATAAGCATGGCTACAATGGGAAAAACCAGTACAAAATAGAGTTCGTCGAGAAAGAGGGTGCCCAGCACTACTGCCGCCCCTTTGCCAATTGGCAAACCCTCTTTATAGAGGAACAAAAGGGCAACCGATGTACCGCCTACAGCCGAGGGGGTAACCGCTGAGGCAAACTCCCACAGCAACACAATTCTTAAAATCTTGAAGTAACTTAATTTGCCTTCGGAAAGAATCCTGAGGCGAATCATGTATCCCAGAATACGGAAACAGACCAACAGGATAGCAACCATCAGAAAGAAAACCACAGTCCATGTAGGCTGAATCACCGAGAGTGACTCGATCTCCCCTTCACGGAAAAAGATATAAGCTGCTACAGCAATGCCAATTAAAACCGGCAAGATCACTTTCGACGGGTGAACATCTCTGAGGGCATCTTTGGTATTTATTTTCATTTACGCTATCAATTAGTGGACAACAACAGAACTTTGTTATTGCAAATAGAACAAAGCAATGGTTTCGGTTGTTTTATATCGTTAAATGTCATATTTTAATTATCGCAAATAACCATCTAAAATAACAGGTATATGGGCAAAGATAAGAAAACTGAAGTATTTGGGATGCTCGGAAAGAGAGAAACCTTATTTACCATCCATCATAAAACCATGCCGGGGTCGCTGGTTTTTGAATCGCTTGCGCCATTCCCGGGATATTACCTCGATGTACCAAACGACAGCAAGCCGGTTTATTTGTATATCGGGATGGACAAAGACTATTCGGTCTTTGATATCGAACGCGCCCACAAAGCCACGCAAAAGGCTACCGGATGGAAATTCGAAGCTGCAAAAGCCCGGATTACCATCTACGACAAATCGTTCGAAGTGGTCCGTCTGCGCCACCTCGACAGTTTCGACCAGTTGGCCCCTATCCAGGAATCGTTTGCCCAATATGGTTTGAAACCCAAAATATCGTCGTCGAACTGGAAAGGCGACGATGGATACATTGAACTGCACAAACTATTTTGCATCAGAAGCGTGGACAAAGAGATTTATAAAGATGCCACGGAAGAGTTCCACTATTATTTGCTGTTGCCTAAAAAGCTCTCCGCAGCTGCGTTCGAAGAGATAACCAAACAGGTGAAATACAACGCCAGTTCGTCGAGTTTTGATGCGGCATCGGGCTGCTTTTTCAAAAAAGGGAAACTGAAAGAGATGGTTCGAATTTACACCAAAAAGGAAGAGGTTGATTTTCTGAAGGAAATTCATGCCCTCTATCTCTCAAAAATCAAAAAATAAGCCACTTTCAACAACTAAAGCTGCCCGACAGGCGGCTTTTTTTAATGGATAACCCGATGAGTTCACCCCATCAGCACAACAGTTCGACCAACCTATCGATTGCCTTTTTTCTGAACCTGGCCTTCGCCATTGTTGAATTGTTTGGCGGATTTCTGACCAACAGTGTTGCCATACTCTCCGATGCGCTGCACGATTTCGGCGATTCGGTTTCGCTGGGTGTTGCCTGGTACCTGCAAAAAGTTTCATCGCGCGGCCGCGACAGCCATTTTTCGTACGGGTACAGACGGTTTTCGTTGTTAGGGGCACTTTTCATCTCGGTGGTGCTGTTTGTCGGGTCGTTGTTTGTCATCCGTGAGGGAGTTGAAAGGCTCTTTTCGCCCGTCGAAGCCAATGCCAAAGGGATGTTTTTGTTTGCCATCCTGGGGGTAGCCGTCAATGGATTTGCCGCCTTCCGTCTGGCCAAAGGAAGTTCGTTGAACGAAAAGGCCGTTTCGCTCCATCTGCTCGAAGATGTTTTGGGCTGGCTGGCCGTTTTAGTCGTTAGTGTGGTGATGATGTTTGTCCACCTGCCTATCCTCGACCCGCTGCTTTCCATCGGGATCTCCGTTTGGGTGCTGATAAATGTCTTCAGGAACCTGATTTCGACCTTTAAAGTGCTATTGCAGGAGGTGCCGGGCGATGTCGATATGAAAGTTTTAACCAACAAAATAAAGGCGATTGAAGGCGTTGACAACCTGCACGATATTCATCTCTGGACACTCGACGGCGAAAGCCACATTTTGACACTGCACATTGTTTCGCCCGTTTGCGATACTAAAATCCACCAACGCATCAAAGATGAAATAAGGGCCATTTGCATCGAATATAAAATTGACCACGTCACCGTCGAGATCGAAGATGAAGCAGCCGACTGTGGGTTAAACAATTGTTAATCGCCTCTATATTCCGGTAAATCACATTCAACCATTTCGGTCAATGGGAAAACTTTGCTTATTTTGCATTCGGGAATGAATATCCATCCACTGGCTTAGCCCGACAGGCTAAAGCCTGTTGTTATCGGAGTAAAATACAAAAAACATATCAAGTGAATATCCTTATCATTGGCTCGGGAGGTCGCGAACATGCATTCGCCTGGAAACTGAAACAGAGCCCAAAGCTCGAAAAACTTTTCATTGCTCCCGGAAATGCCGGTACTGCTTCGCTGGGGAGCAACCTCGACATTGAAGTGACCGATTTTGAAAAGTTGGCTGCTGCCGTTATCGAAAATCGTATCGACATGATAATTGTTGGCCCTGAAGTCCC
>CAYOJD010000034.1:0-23210 GCA_964404205.1 uncultured Prolixibacteraceae bacterium | reverse complement strand
GGCATTCACGATTACTTTGCATCGATACCCGAACTGAAAAATATCCCCGTTATTGGGCCCGACAAAAGCGGTGCCCGTTTGGAAGGAAGTAAAGATTTTGCCAAAGAATTCATGGTCAAATACAATATCCCAACGGCCGGTTATCTTTCGGTTACGCAACAAAACCTCGACGAAGGCATTGCTTTCCTTGGCAAACTCAACGCACCTTATGTATTGAAAGCCGACGGGCTGGCTGCCGGAAAAGGGGTATTGATTATCGAATCGCGCAGTGAGGCCGAAGAGGCTTTGCGCGAAATGATTGGAGGAATGTTTGGAGAGGCCAGTGCGACCGTGGTAATCGAAGCGTTCCTGTCGGGAATTGAGTGTTCGGTATTTGTACTTACCGACGGGAAAAACTATAAGATATTGCCTGAAGCCAAAGACTACAAACGAATTGGCGAAGGCGACACCGGCTTGAACACTGGCGGCATGGGGGCTATTTCGCCGGTTCCGTTTGCCGATGCAACTTTTATGAAAAAGGTGGAAGAACGAATCGTTCAGCCTACAATCGACGGATTGCGTAGCGAAAATATCGACTACCGGGGGTTTGTTTTTATCGGGTTGATGAATTGCGGCGGTGAACCAATGGTTATTGAATACAATGTCCGCATGGGCGATCCCGAAACCGAAGCGGTCATGCTGCGCATCGAAAACGACCTTGTCGGGCTTTTCGAAGGTGTAGCCCACCGGACCCTGTCGGAACAAGAGTTGAAAGTAAGCAACAATGCGGCTGTAACCGTAATGTTGGTCGCCGGCGGATACCCGGGGAAATACGACAAAGGGTTGGCCATTTCGGTAACAGGCAGTACCGAAGAAAGCATTATATTTCATGCCGGGACGAAGCTTTCCGGAACGAAGGTCGTCACCAACGGAGGCCGTGTGCTTGCCGTAAGTTCAACCGGAAAAGATTTTAAGGATGCACTCGAAAAATCGTACCGCAGTGCCGCCAAAGTTAAGTTCGATAAGATGTATTACCGCCGCGATTTGGGCTTTGACTTGTAATAAAAAATGTTTCTGAGGCTATTCAACCAGAGAGGGTTTATAGGAGTACTGCTGTTTGCTGTTGCAGGAATATTGCTGTGGGGAGAGAGTCTGCTTGTTCCTCAGCCACCGCCTTCATTCCCGGGCGAAAGCTCTATGCCTTTCTATGCATGGCTGGCCGCATTGTTTCAGGGTGAAACCATCTGGCCAAGAATAACGGCCTTTGGCTTAATTATAATCAACTCGCTTATCATCAGCTGGCTTAACACCGGGTTTAATTTTATGCCCGGGAAGAGCTGGTTACCGTCACTGGTTTATCTGTTGGCTGTTTCGGCCGAGCCCGATCTGCAAACGCTTCATCCGGCCCATTTGGCAACGCTTTTTATCCTTTTGACTGTATTTTTTATCTTCGGGACCTATAACAACCGCTCGAATGAAGTGCCGTGGACTTTCAACGCCTCATTTTCGCTGGCGGTAGCCACCCTTTTTTATCTGCCTGCCATTGTTCTGTTGCCCCTTATCTGGATTAGCATGTTTGTTTTGCAGAAAAGCGACAACTGGCGTGTGATGGTAGTTCCCTTCTGGGGATTTCTGGCACCCTGGCTACTGGTTGCAGCCGGAGCTTTTCTGACTGATAATCTGGTTAAATGGTCGGATGCCATTATCAACGACCTCTTTTCGGTTAACAACCAATACTTGTTTAATGTCTATTTTCTGGCCCTCACCGGATTGGTTGTATTGCTGGCCGCTTTTGGCAGCATTGCAGTTGTTGCTTCCGGCGGGGTGAAGAAGATTATGTCGCGTAAATTCTTTGTGATATTTTATTGGATGGTTGGTTTAATTATGATTGCGGCGATTGCCCTTCGATCAGCCGGCCCCGGGATTATCGCACTCCTTTCTCTGCCAACCACCTATTTTATCTCCTACTTTTTTATTTTCGGCAAACGAAACTTCTGGCGCGAAGCCCTTTTCATGATCTATATTGCCTCAATGGTTGCCTCTTACTTTTTAATGCCTGCGTTACGTCCGTAGTGGACCGGACTAATCAGTCAATTCTTTTTCTTCCTCGTCAATAATCAGGTTGTCGGGAATAGACTTTTGCGTTTTCACCCCCAAATCTTTCAGTTTTTCGGCTGTTCTGACCAGATTTCCCCGGCCGGTATGTAATTTATTCAAAGCAGTATCATAGTTTGTCCTGGCGCTTTCGAGCCCCTTGCCCATCTTCTCCATATCCTGAATAAAATTGACAAATTTATCGTAGAGCGAGGCGCCCAACGCGGCAATCTCAATCGCATTACGGGTCTGATTTTCCTGCTTCCAGATGGAAGCGATGGTACGCAACGATGCCAGTAATGTGGATGGGCTAACAATAACCACCTTGTTGTCCCATGCAAAATTGAAAAGTTCCTGATCTTCCTGAACAGCCAAACTGAATGAGGACTCTATCGGCACAAACAGCAACACAAAATCGGGCGTATTGAAATTACGCGAAGTGCTATAATGCTTTTCCGAAAGCAGCTTGATATGGGTGCGGATTGAGTGCAAATGCGCTGTGGTAAACTGCTTTTTCTCCTCGTCAGTTGTGGCGTTTACCAGTCGTTCGTAGGCAATCAGCGACACCTTCGAGTCGACAATGATATGTTTTTTGTCCGGCAAATGGACAATCACGTCAGGGCGAATCGATTTCCCATCGCTATTTTCATCAGCCACTTCGCGCTCGTACTCGCGCCCTTTCATCAATCCCGACCGTTCCAGCACACGTTCCAATACCACCTCACCCCAGTTGCCCTGTTTTTTTACATCGCCTTTCAGCGCCTGTGTCAGGTTTTGGGCTTCGGTACTGATTTTGACATTCATCTCCTGTAATTTCTTTAGCTCTGCTTTAAGGTCGGTTTGATCTTTCAGCCCCTTCTCATAGGTGTCTTCCACTTTCTTCTCGAAAGTTTGCAGTTTGTCCTTCAATGGGGTGAGGATTTCGCTGATATTCTTTTGGTTGGTGGCGGTAAATTCTATCGAATTTTCTTTCAATATTTTATGGGCAATATTTTCGAACTCGGCAGTAAACCGCTTTTGAATCTGTTCCAGTTCCTTGGTTTGGTTCTCCAGTCTTTCACGTAAGTGAGTCAGGTCGGCTTGTGAGGCCGCCAAATTTCGGTTCAGGGATTCAGCCTTTTCACGTTCACGTTGAAGTTGCCCGTTACGCTGTTCAAGTTCAGCAAGAGCCGTTTCGGCTCGCTGTTGGGCAAGCGACTTTGCACGTTCGGCTTCACCGTTTCGGGTCAGCCAATCTTTTTCGGCCCGGCTGATTTCTGAAAGATGAGTGTTCCTTAGTGATTGGACAGCACTCTGACGGGCAAACCAAATGATGGCTCCTCCGGCAATAAACCCAACTACGGCATAAATTATTTCCATACGTTAATGTTCCGTTTGGCTAAAGTTATCAATTTGTCTGGCAAGAAAAAAGCGTATCCAAAAGAGATGGATACGCTTTTCCTATATGCGTTTTAAAATTAGGGCATCTTGTAAACAATTGAGTTGATAACCATTCCTGCACCAACCGAGGTGAGGATAATATTATCGCCCGAAATGATTTCGTGATCGACCATTTTATTTTTCAGAATCAAATCGAGTAATGTCGGGACCGTGGCCGACGATGAATTACCATAGTGACGGATGGTCATCGGCATCACATTTTTATCGTAATCCTTCTTTCCGTAAAGCTTGAATACTCTGGCCAGAATGGCTTCGTCCATTTTTTCGTTGGCCTGATGGATCAACACCTTTTTGACATCGTCGAGATGCAGTCCGGCTTTATCGAGGCTCTCTTTCACAACGCCGGGCACTGTCGAAAGTGCATAAACATATACCTTGTTGCCCTGCATCCGGATAAAACGGTCGTTGCGGTGATACGCTTCCTTCAGCGAAGCCCCCATCTTCAACATACCCTGATCTTCGTCGGTGCGGCTTGCGTGCGATAAAATGCCTATTGGGGTTTCACTTTCGCGGGCTTCGACGATGACCGCCCCCGAACCATCGGAGAAAATCATGCTGTCGCGGTCGTGCGGGTCGGCCACACGTGAGTTCACATCGGAACCCACCACCAAACCACATCTAAAGGTCCCACTTTTGATGTAGGCATCAGCCAAAATCATGGCAGTAGTCCAGCCCGGGCACCCGGCTATCACATCGTGGGTCAACACATTGGGATTTTTAACGCCCAGCGATGCTTTTACGCGGCTCGAAATGGATGGCATAATATCCGAACGGTTAATACCGGGATAGATATCGCCAAAGTTATGGGCGACAATGATAAACTCAAGCTTTTCGCGATCGAAACCCGACGACTCAATGGCATCGAGTGCGGCAAAGGTGGCCAAATGGCTGGTAGCCTGATTCGACTCGGCATAACGACGTTCTTCGATATTGGTAATCTCGAAGAACTTTCTGATTATCTCATCGTTGGCGGTCTCTATTTTGGTCCCGTTCGGGTCGTAAAACTCTGCATTCAAAAATGACTGGTTCGGCACCACTTTGGGCGGCACAAACGAACCAGTAGCTGTTATAACCGTACAAATTTTGTTTTTCATCTGTTCGAAGATATATGGTAGTTATTTAATATTTCACGGTCAATCTTTTCGATCCTAAACTCCTGACCTTCCAGCACACCATAGCTAAACTCCCTAAACCATTCGCCCAACATGATCAAGCGGCTTGAACCGTTCAGCGGATAATCGATAGCCAAATGACGGTGGCCAAAAATAAAAAAATCGAAATGCTCTTTTTGCAATATTTCTTTGGCAAAGATAATCTGTTCTTCCTTTTCTTCGCCCAGAAATCCAAGCCCTTCGCCACCCTTTGATAACCGGCTCTGCTTAGACCAGTTATGGGCCACTTTGAAAGCGGTATCGGGATGAAGCTGTGAATAGGCCCATTGCGCAAACCGGTTGCGGAATAGCTTCTTGATAAACTGGTAACCTTTATCGCGCTCGCCCAAATCGTCGCCATGCGAAAGAAAAAACTTTTTGCCGTTCAATTCTTTGGTCAAAAAATCGTGATGGAGCGTAACGCCTGTTTCTTGTGGAAGATAATCGAAAATCCAGAAGTCGTGATTGCCGGTAAAATAGTGAACCGGGATTCCACTGTCGGTAATATCGGCCAGGGCACCCAACACCCTGACAAAACCACGCGGGGCCACTTTTTTGTATTCAAACCAAAAGTCGAATATATCGCCCATCAGATAGATCTCTGAGGCATCGTTCCTGACATTCTTCAACCAGTCGACAAAAAGCAACTCTCTCTCTTTGTTCTGCTTAAGGGCAGGAGCTCCGAGATGAATATCAGATACAAAATAGACTTTCTTCACCTGGTCCGACATTAGATTCAAATTACCAACCAATGGTTTGACGCGGCAAAGATAACCCTAAAATCATTTCTGCAAAACAGCAGCAAGTTGATAAACCCGGGCGCGTCGGCAGGGGCACTATCTGACAATTCGGGCCAATGCCTGCGTCAATGCTGGACCCTGAAGGTTTTTGGCTACAATCTGACCTTCCTTATCGAGAATATAATTGCTTGGAATTGCCTGAATATTATAACTGTTGACCGCCTGATAACTGCCCTTCATATCACCTACATTAATCCATGGCATATTGTCTTCGGCGATAGCCTGCAACCATGCAGCACGGTCGTTGTCGATACTGACCATATAAATTTCGAACCCACGGTTGCGATACTGTGCATAGAGTTCGTTAAGCACCTGGTTTTGCACTCTCGAGGTACGGTCTTTGGCCGACCAGAACTGCAACAGCACATATTTACCCTGTAACGACCAAAGCGAACGATTGATTCCATGCTGATCGGGCAGGTTGATATCAGGGGAGTTTACTGCCGATTGCTGAAGCAACTGCATAGCCTGCATGCTCCTCTCCTTCCGCATAATATCGAGTGTATTGTTATACAAAGCCTTCACATGGTCGTTGTTCGGGTAAAGCGACGAAAGCGCCGATGCGGTTGTTTTCATCAACTGCAAATCGTTAATCACGAATGCATTGGGTTCCCACTGCTGATAGAGGGCATAAATATTGGCTGGCGAGAAAGGGTTCCGCTTTACGAAATCACTGGCATATTGGGCGTAAGCATTGGCAATACTGGCATATTCGATATTCAGGCTTTCGAGTGTCGAAGCATAGAGCGGATTATTTTTATTCTTGTTATAAAGCGCTCTCAGCGAGTCGAGTTTCGCTTTTGCTTCAGCAAACTTCTGATTCAGTTCCTGAATTTCTTTCGAATTGGCCGAACCTTCGACATCGTAATCGAAGGCAAGATTGGCATAATTGCCTTCAATGGTAACCCGGTCGGCCGAGTCGAGCAACAACGTTACGAAGTTGGTGTTGCTTACCTGCAACAGGTAAAAAGTTGGATCGGATGTGGTTCCTTTCAGTTCGAAATTTCCCTTTTTATCGAGTTTTACAGAATCGACGAATGTTAATTTGCTGGGATGCAGCTGAGAAAAATAGAGGGTCTTGCCAGCTCCGCCGTCAATTGTTCCGGAAATGGTAAACTGGTTCTTCGGACCGCAAGAGAAAAGCAGCACGGCTGCCCAAACAATCAAAATCGCTCTTTTCACAAGTTTGTATTTAAAGTGTTATTAATCTGAATATTGAATTACACAACACATAAGTTCCGCTCTCATTTAACCTTGCCGTTTTTAGCCGAAGTGCCTGGTAACTCTTTCAGCAAAAATATAAATTCCTGTAAAAATGCAACGTCCCAAAAGGGAACCTTCGAAAATAAAAGCCGTAGAACCAGCCTGAAAGCTCTTTGAAAATGATTATTTTTGCCGTTTTAAATCAGAAACGTGAAGGTACATTACGGATTAGATCAATTTGATGCGCAAAAACCGGTGCTTACCATCGGAACATTCGACGGGGTGCATATGGGCCACAACGAAGTGCTTTCGGAGCTGAAACGGTTGAGTATCGCGTCGGGTGGCGAATCGGTGGTTTTTACCTTCTACCCTCATCCAAGAATGGTGGTGGCACCGGCCGAAGATTCGCTGAGGCTGCTCACCACCAAAGAGGAGAAGATTTCGCGCTTCGAAAAGATGGGCATCGACCATCTGGTTTTTTATCCCTTTACCCCTGAATTTTCCCAGCTCTCGTATGACCGTTTTGTGAGAGAAATCCTGGTCGGGAAAATGAAAATTAGCTGTCTGGTAGTGGGCTACGACCACAAATTCGGCCACGAACGCAAAGGCGATTTCGAGGCCCTTTACCGGCTGTCGCAGGAGTTGGACTTTGAGGTGGAAAAACTCGACAAACTATTGGTTGAAAATATAGCGGTCAGTTCAACCCGTATCCGAACCGCACTCGACACGGGCAATGTAAAACTGGCCAACGAATTTCTGGGATATGCCTTTACATTGACCGGCAAAGTAATAGAAGGCAATCAATTGGGTCGAAAACTGGGGTTTCCTACCGCCAATATCGAAACATTGGATCACCACAAATTGATTCCGGGCGATGGGGTTTATGCCGTTACGGTGAAAGTTGGCCATAACCAATATGGCGGAATGCTCAATGTTGGCACCCGCCCGACAGTAAACTACAATGCCGACCACCGAAGCATTGAGGTACATATTTTCGACTTCGCCGACGATATCTACCATCGCGAAATCACGATAGCCTTTATCGATATAATAAGAGATGAACAACGGTTTCCGGATATTGAAACCCTTCGCCAACAACTGGTTAAGGACAAGATTAAATCGCTCGAACTGTTGGCCAAAAGGTGAAAAGCCGAATTGTGGAACTGTACCACGTTTTTGGCTGAAATCGAAGAAATGAATTCTGAAAATATAATACAATACATTAATAAACAATATAATGGATTACAAAGTAGCCAATATTTCGCTGGCCGATTTTGGCCGAAAAGAGATTGAAATTGCTGAAAAAGAGATGCCGGGACTGATGAGCCTGCGCACCAAATATGGTACAGAAAAACCACTTACCGGTGCGCGCATCATGGGATCGCTGCACATGACCGTGCAGACAGCCGTACTGATTGAAACATTAAAAACGCTTGGTGCCGAAGTACGCTGGGCATCGTGCAATATCTTTAGTACACAGGATCATGCTGCGGCAGCCATCGCAGCGGCCGGAATCCCGGTATTTGCATGGAAAGGCGAAACCCTCGAAGAATATTGGTGGTGCACCGAACGTGCCCTCGATTTTGGCAATGGCCTCGGCCCAAACCTGATTGTCGACGACGGAGGCGATGCCACCATGATGGTCCACATTGGGCTGGCTGCCGAAAAAGAGGCCTCTGTTCTCGACAAAAAAGCGGAAGGCGAAGATGAAATCCAACTGTTGGCAGCACTGAAAAAGATCCTCCGCGAAACCCCCACCCGTTGGACCAATGCAGTAAAAGAGATCCGGGGCGTTTCGGAAGAGACCACTACCGGCGTTCATCGCCTGTACCAGATGATGGAACGGGGCGAACTACTCTTTCCCGCCATCAACGTAAACGACTCGGTAACCAAATCGAAATTCGATAATCTGTATGGCTGTCGCGAGTCGTTGGCCGATGGCATCAAACGGGCAACCGATGTAATGGTAGCCGGAAAAGTGGTAGTGATTTGCGGCTATGGCGATGTGGGCAAAGGGTGTGCCCGTTCGTTGCGCGGATATGGCGCCCGTGTAATTGTTACCGAAATCGACCCGATTTGCGCCCTGCAGGCTGCAATGGAGGGTTACCAGGTAGCCACAATCGAAGATGTGGTTAGCGAAGGCAATATATTTGTCACCACGACCGGAAACAAAGACATTATCACCGCCGCACATATGGCCGCCATGCGCGATCAGGCCATTGTCTGCAACATCGGCCATTTCGACAATGAGATTCAGGTGAGCCGGCTGGAAAAATGGCCCGGAATCAATAAAATCAACATCAAGCCACAGGTCGACAAATATGTGTATCCCGATGGTCACGCCATTTTCCTGCTGGCCGAAGGCCGACTGGTCAATCTGGGATGCGCTACCGGCCACCCATCGTTTGTGATGAGCAACTCATTTACCAACCAAACATTGGCGCAAATCGATCTCTGGAAAAAGGATTACGAGGTGGGTGTTTATCGTCTGCCCAAATATCTCGACGAAGAGGTGGCCCGTCTGCACCTCGAACAGCTTGGCGTTAAGCTAACGAAGTTGACCCCCGAACAGGCTGATTACATTGGCGTTCCGGCTGAAGGCCCCTACAAACCGGAGCATTATCGGTATTAACAGCAAAGTCGCAAGTATCAGGTATCAGGATTTACATATCCCGTCGCGAGTGGTATTTAACGATATCTCCACAATCGATTCTTTGACGGATAGGTCTTGGTACCTGACACTTACGATCTGTCACCGAACAACCCCGTCAATTGTGCACCCACAATCGGCCGCCTACTACCGAGACCCCGTACATTTTCAGATTGCGGCCGGAAGGGCCTTTGGTAGGATATCCTCCGCCAAATAAGTTATAAGTAGAGCCACAACAGCTGCAGGTAGCAATGGGGTTGCTACTGGTAAAGTCGCCGGTTTTGCCGCTCTCGGGCGATACTTTGCAGGTTCGCGTACCCTCGTAAGGGCAACAGGCATCGAAAGCATAATATTGTGATTCGTTGATACAGATAACTATCAGTCCTGCATACCCTTCAGAGGCGACATTCAAGGAATTGCCCGGAATATAGAGACTGTTGACATTGGTAATGGAGATATACTTGTTCACCTGCACATAAGGGACAAACGAATTTTGGTCGTCTTCGCAGCCCGTTACCACTACTGAAAGGATCAATGATAAAATAGCCGGAAGCGACTTGTATATTGCAATCTTCATCATTTTTATTACTTTTAGCATCATGCAAATATAACAATTATGCAATCGTTGCTCATGAATGTCCAGTTAGCCGGCATAGGCGACTATATCTTTCTGGCTGTGATAGTTATCTCAGCCATTGCCCAAATTATTGGCAAAAACCGGAAGAAACTGCTCGAAAGTGAAGAGATGGAGAACCGGCCCCACAAGCCCCATCCGATGGATGATGATGAATATGAGCAACCTCAACCCAAGCGCCCGGTATTTACCATTCCATTCGATCCTTTCGACCAGGTTGATACAATCCCTGCCGAAGAAGGGACCCCTTCGGTTACCGGTCGTAAAGCGCAACCCAAAGCCAAATCTAAACCCAAAAAGTTTGAAACGGTGGCCGAACGGATGGCTGCACAATACAATGCGGCGCAAATTGCCGAAATGGAAAAAAGAATCAAAGAGGGACAACGGATGTTCAATAACAGCATCAAAAGCGAAGAGACAGGGCATGGCGAAACAGGCCGGAAAGGTCGCCGCTTCAACCTTCGCGAAGCCGTGATTCAATCCGAAATCCTCAACCGAAAGTATTCATAACCAACCCGTCAAAAAATTAATTAGGGTTATTGCACAGTTATTAGAGAATATTTTTACATTTGTACTGAATCAAGTTTTGGAAGAGTTCCGCAGGTCGGAGTTCTTCTGTTTTTTTTATGTCGTACCAGTAAATTTTTTAAGAAAATGGCCAAAGTAACTTATGTTTCAGCCGAAGGTTTCAAGAAGCTCAAAGCCGACCTTGAACACTTGGTGAATATTGAAAGGCCGGCTATTTCCAAACAGATTGGAGAAGCCATTGAGAAAGGTGATATTTCGGAAAATGCCGAATACGATGCAGCCAAAGATGCCCAAGGCATGCTCGAAGCCAAAATTGCCCTGTTACAGGAGCAACTGGCCAGCGCACGCATCATCGACCAATCGAAAATCGACACGGATGTTGTTCAGATCATGAATAAAGTAACCATCAAAAATGTGAAGAACAACGCAACAATGGCTTATACCATCGTTTCAGAACATGAGTCGGACCTCAAATCAGGGAAAATCAGTGTAAGCACCCCAATAGCCAAAGGGTTGTTAGGCAAACGCATCGGCGATGTTGTCGACATTAAGGTGCCGTCGGGAGTTATTCCGTTCGAGATTATCAATATTGAATTGGGGATGTAAATCCGAAGCATTATGGCATCAATCTTTACCAAAATAGTCAATGGCGAAATTCCCGCCTACAAGGTGGCCGAAGACGACCACTATCTGGCTTTCCTCGATATTTTTCCTTTGGTAAAAGGCCATGTGCTGGTCATCCCCAAAAAGGAGGTCGACTATCTTTTCGATCTCGACAACGAACAGTATGGCGGGTTAAACCTCTTTGCCAAACGGGTAGCCGAAGCCATCAAGAGGGCTGTTCCCTGCATCAAAGTTGGGGTAGCCGTTCTGGGGCTCGAAGTGCCGCATGCCCACATCCATCTGATTCCGATGAACAGCGAAAAAGATATCAACTTTGCCAACCCAAAGCTAAAGTTGACCGCTGAAGAGTTTACCGCTATCGCGGAAGCTATCCAAAAAGAATTTGTTTAAAAGCAGAAAAGCGTTGTCCTCAACGCTTTTTTTGTGGTTCAAATCGGCTATCCTTTAATCTTTCCGGGGTTTTTGCGGATATATTCGTCCCAGTTTTTGTAGGGTTTGTCCGAAACCGGTTTTTTCATTTGCAGATAATGGCAAACGGCTGCAGCCAGTGCATCGGTGGCATCCAAATCGGATGGCAGTATATCGATGCTAAACATCTGTTTCAAAAAATAGGCGACCTGTTCTTTCGAAGCGGCACCATTTCCGGTAATGGCCTGTTTGATACTGAGCGGCGCATACTCGGTAATGGGAATCCCGCGAAAAAGCGATGCCGCCATGGCCACCCCCTGAGCCCGCCCCAACTTGAGCATCGACTGTACATTCTTGCCGAAAAAGGGAGCTTCAAGTGCCGTTTCATCGGGCCGATACTCGTCGACCAGATGCAATGTACGGCTAAAAATATGTTGTAATTTTTGATAATGGCCTGTAAATCCGGCCGTTTTTACCACGCCCATCGCTACCAGGCTGACTTTGCTCCCGTCAATCCGAATTACCCCGTAGCCCATGATGTTAGAGCCGGGGTCGATGCCCAATATGGTTTTCGATTCGCTCAATCCTTTTTTGATTCAAACTTAATCGATTTTTGGCGCCCCCCTTCATCCCCGACTATTTTTTTAATCAAAGATGAATCCCCGTTATCCTTTTGCCGGACGAGGCAGCCAGCTACTCCCGGCTTACTCCCCTCGCCGGGGGACTTAAAGGGGAGTTAATGCGGACTTAATGCGGAGTTGAATATAGGTGATTTCCATTCGAACCAGATACGTAGGAGATACGTAGCATCGATTTACGGGCCGTATGGTCAAACATGGGGCGAAGTTTCCATTTTTACCGCACCCCTTATCTGCGGCGAAGAATGGGTATCCGAAGCTCTGTTTCGACATAACGAAAATAGGAATAGAGTTTTCGTTCGATTTCGAGCGGATAATTTTCGGATGGCTCGTAATTGATGGTCGATGCAAAAAAGCGGTTATGGCGGGCCGATGTGGCTTTGTAGTTCCATTCGCGGGCATATTGCTGGTTCATGCTGCGATAGTATTCAATTGTTCGTTCGGTTGCCTTGCTGCTGTGCAGGGCATACCACGACTCAAATCCGGAGTCGAAAACAATCATCTCATATTCTGTTGAATCCGGTTGCGGGGTCGACACCGCATTCCCGGTTGAAGGTTTCGATATCGTGCAGGCGGAGAGCAGGGCAAGAAACAGGACCAAAACCGTCAATGAAGTGATTAACTTTTGCATGATCAATGATTTTATGGGTTTATATGAAAGAGGGTTCAAAAAACATGCCATAGTCGATTATCGCGCTTCAGAGCCACCCGCTCCCCCTTTTCGGGGATTTTTAACCCCATTATGTTTGTCAGGGGGTCACTTTTTTGTTGATAAACGGATAAATAATGAACAGTTTCGGCAAAAGTTGACAAGAAATATTGCCAATTGCGCCGGAATGATAATTTTGTCCGGGTTAAAATATTGAAACGTAAAACCGTAAAGCTTCTGGCAAACCACAGTTTCATAACGAACCGGCCGGTTTCCCGGAGTAACTTCCCCGGTGATTTCCGGAAAGATGTAAAAAGAACCAATTTTTACATCAGTACCTTCTATCGGCTGCTGCTTCTGACGATTATCGTGCTGGGATTTTTTAAAACAACTGAAGGTCAGTGCCCCAACGTTGGACAAAGCCATACAATCGGGGTTACATCGGGTTGTGCCCCCTTTAATTTCTCGTTCGATGCCGTTTTTCCCGATTTGACCACTGCCCACAATACATTTAAACCTGGAGTGAAGTACGAGGTATGGATCGACTGGGGCGATGAAGCACAGACCATTTATCCAACCACACTAAGTACCAACGGTTCGGGTGTACCGATTCTTACGGCCAAACCTACTCACGTTTATCCACAGTTTACCGACCCTACAAAAGGGGAATGTGTTTATGACGTAAAAATGCGCCTGTTGGTCAATAATGTAGAATGTCAGGACATTAAAAACGATTTTACGGTACGGGTTTGGGATACTGACGGCTATCGCGGTGGACAATTGGGTATCAACCCGTCGCCGGTATACATCTGCGACGGCAAGCCCATCAATGTTATCTTTCAGGATATTAGCACCTGGAACTGTACCGGTAACGTGGGAAGCCCTAATACCGGAGCACGCACTATCCGTTGGGATTATGGTGAAAACATTTCGGGAAGTTCCATTTCAGGCATCACGATAGCCAGAGAAGATGCATCGGGCAATGTTATTGGGATGGTGAATATGGATTCGCAGGATACCGTACGTGGCGGAGCATTCAAATATGACGACGGACAATTTATACCCGACACCCGCGGCAATAGCTGGACAATCAGCGTTCCGGCGACAACAGCAGCCGATGTGGGCAAGACATTCTGGGTACGACTGAATAACTGGAACTTTTGCAATCCGTTCGGGATAAAAGCACCGGAAACAACCACCACCCGTATAGAGGTAATTGCGGTTCCCGATCCTCAGTTTAAAAATCCTATCGGCCCCTTTTGCAAGGGCGATGCCATTATTGATTTAGATAATTTCCTTACTTCCAATTTCTTCCCCAATCAATTGGCTTTCCGGGAATTTACGGGCTCCGGAGTGACCAACGATTTAGCCACCCAGAAATGGTATTTCGATCCTGCTGCCGCCGGGGTAGGAACCCATGTGATTACCTATACCGAAACCAACCGTGGCGGATGCAGCGAAACCGTTCAAACGACCATAACAGTCGACGACGGAGCTGTGGCCCGCATGAAAATCAATGGGAAAGAGGTAACCAACTCGACATCGGTCAATATTTGTGCCGATGCGGCAGTCTATTTCGAAAGCATTTCGACCGGGGTCAACGGCGTAAGCTGGGAAATTACCGATGGCAGTTCAGTTATTCCTTACAACACGACCACTTTTACCCATAACTTTGTCAACAACACCGGGAGCGTGAAGCTGATAGCTACCAGCAGCAATGCCAGTTGCCCCGATGAAATCGTTTTACCGCTGAATATCAATCCGGCAGTCAAAGCCGACTTCGATATGATTGGAAATCCGGGGTGTTCGCCGCTCAAGATAGAATTCACCAACAAATCGTCATCGACAACCGGACAAACACTGCGCTACCGATGGTTCTTTGGTGATGGGACAAAAGATAGCGTTACTACTAAAGATGCTTCGCATGTTTACCTGAATTCGACCGTTGGCGACATTACCTACAAACCGCGCCTTACCGTTTGGTATAACTTAAACGGGAAGATTGCCTGTAGCGATACCACGGCACAGGATTACCGGCATATTACCATTTTCGCGGCCCCAACTGCAGGACAGGATCTGGTTGTGTGCGACGGAGTACTCACCACTGCCTTTGCAGCAACCACCAGTGGCGGTATCGGAACCTGGAGCCAGATAGATGGTCCGGCCAATGCCTCTATCTCTTCGCTTAACGATCCGAAAGCCATACTGACAGCGCCCATCACAGGCAGTTATCTGTTTAAATGGGAAGTGATAGGTGGTTGTAACGGCATTGATACCGTTGCCGTTAACTTTGTACAGCAGCCAAAACCCAATGCCGGGGTAGACAACAGTGCCAACTGTGACCTGAATTATGTGTTACGGGCTGCGCCACTGAGTGGTATCGAAAGAGGATTATGGAGCTTGGTATCGGGGCCGGGGACAGCCGTTTTTCAAAACAGCGCATCGAACAATTCGCGCGTGACGGTAAGCCTCGAAGGGGCCTATACTTTTCGTTGGACAATTGACCCGGGGTTTGGGTGTGACACCCAATACGACGAAGTGGTTATTTCGTTTGCCAACCCACCGGTGATGCCGGCTTTTACGGTAAGCGACAATTCCATTTGCTCCGGCACGACTGTTACCTTTACCAATACCAGTCCAGCAGGGGCCTCCAACTTTGAATGGGATTTTGGCGACGGCACCATTCTCACCACTGAAGATAAAGTAGTTACCCATACCTTTGTGAACAGTTCCTCGTTCCCTGTTGACTTTTCTGTCATCCTGACCTCGGGCACCAATGTGGCCTGTTCACGCATTGCCAGCCAGATTGTTACGGTAGAGCCTGATTTTCAGCCCGGCTATCCGGTAATCCTCAAAGGTTGCGACCCTTTCACGCCTAAGTTCGAAAATGGCTTTGCCTATGTACAGAACATTCGCTGGCTCGACGAAGGTGGCAATGTGCTGGCTACCGGGCTGAACCCGGTAATGCCCCCGTTTGCGGCTCAGAATGGGGTTGAAACCACCTATAAAGTATTTCTTGAAGGCACGTCGAACGGGTGTACCAGCACCATCGAAAACCAGGTGATTGTGCAGGTTCCGCCTACGGCCGATTTCGATGCTTCGGCCTTTAGCGGCTGTGCCCCGTTGAACGTAGCCTTTACGCAGAACGCGTCGGCCGATGCGACCAGTTTTGTTTGGGATTTTGGCGATGGCAGTCAGGCCTCCATCTCACCGAACCCACTCCATCCGTTTGTGTCGCCCACCGGGGCGCAAACCACCTTCGATGTCACGATGACGGTAAGAAATGCCAATGGATGTGCGGCTTCCGTCACCAAACAAATTACTGTATTGCCCACGCCGCAGGCCGATTTCTCGGTAACCCCGCAAATACAGACTTTCCCCGACCGGACGGTTACGGTAACCAACCTTACCCCACCCGGGCCATGGAACTACAGCTGGAGTTTTGGCGATAACTCGCCAGTGCAACCGGGTGCCCAACCTGCAGCCTACAACTATGCTGCTCCGGGCAATTATACCATTACGCTTACGGCTGAAAGCGGCGGGTGCCAAACCACACGGAGCAACTCGATAGCCATCTATCCGGGGGCAGCGCTGGCTGCCTTTGATGCCCCCATTGAAGGGTGCGCCCCGTTTGAGGTTCAATTTCAAAATCAATCGGTCAACGGTTTCCGTTATTTGTGGGATTTTGGCAATGGCAGCCACTCGACCGACGAGAATCCGGTTAACCTCTATTCCACAGGAGGGACCTATGTGGTAAGACTTGAAACATACAATCATCAGGGACAGATGTGGTCGGCCGAAAAAACCATCACGGTTTGGCCCAAACCCAATGCCTATTTCAGGCCTTTGCCCGACAGGGTAAGGATTCCCGGGCAGAAAGTTACTTTTGCCAACTTTTCGACCAATGCCGATAACCTGCAGTGGGATTTTGGCGATGGTTCAACATCCCCGGAATATGAACCGGTCCACCAATACACCCAGACAGGGTTCTACGACATCCAGCTTGCTATCGAATCGGCCAATGGCTGTCAGGACACCATGACGCTGGTAAAAGGTGTGGAAGCCTACTCGGAAGGCGAACTAAATGTGCCGAATGCCTTTATGCCCGATAAGAGTGGTCCATCAGGAGGTATTTATGTGCCGGGCGACCCGCACAACCATATCTTCTACCCAACTGTTGCAGCAGGCGATCTGGAAATTTACGAGCTGCAAATTTTTAACCGCTGGGGCAACCTGCTTTTCGAGAGCAGGGAACCCGAACGGGGATGGGATGGCTATTACAACGACAAACTTTGTCCGCAGGATGTCTATGTATGGCGGATTAAATGCCGTTTCGTAAATGGGATTGAGATAGTGAAAACAGGTGATGTAACGCTGTTGAGATAAATGGTTAAAATGAGAATTGCTGCCATCATTATTGTACTGATTACCCTTTTCGCCCTTCCGGCGATTGGGCAGGACCCTCATTTTTCGCAATTCTATGCAGCGCCCAATTATCTCGGCCCGTCGCTGGCCGGCTCATCGGGAGGTACGCGTTTTGTGGCCAACTATCGCAACCAATGGCCCGGCATCACGAAGACTTACCAGACACTGGCCTTCTCGGGCGATATGTACATCAACAAATACCGCAGCGGGTTTGGGCTAATCATGGTTTCGGACAAAGCCGGATCGGCAGCATTGACTACCAACCTGCTTGGGATGCAATATTCCTACCGCGTACAGCTTGGCGAAGAGTGGCAGTTTGTCCCCGGACTGCAATTCACGTTGGGCCAAAGAAGTATCGACCGCAATAAACTGATCTTTCCCGACGAGGTGCAAAATGGCTATCCATCGGCCGGTGATACCTACCTTACCGACACCAAGGCACAATATGTCGATTTTGCCACTTCGCTGTTCCTCTACTCACCCCGTTTGTGGTTTGGGCTGACAGCAGATCACCTGTTGGCACCCAACTATACCTTTATGGACGAAAAGGCTACGCTTCCGTTGAAAATTGTACAGTTTGGCGGGGTAAACATCTGGAAACAGGGAGCCAAAAGAGTGGAAGAGCCGCGCACGGCATCGCTGTGCTATCGTTTCGAATATCAAAATTCATTCAAGCAACTCGATCTGGGCGCCTACTTCTTTGCCCGTGTACTCGATTTTGGGATTTGGTACCGTGGGTTGCCGGTTTTCAACAATAAAAATGCAGGTGACCGTAAAATCGATTCCGATGCCATTATCCTGATGGTTGGTTACAGCTTCGGTTCTTTCAGGATTGGCTACAGCTACGACATTCAACTTTCGTCGATTGCGGCTTATGGTGCGGGTGCCCACGAAGTTTCGCTTCAACTTGAAATGGGAGAACTGTTTGGTTGCGGGGCCAAATATTTCGACTGCTTTGCCCGCCGTACCGGAATTCAGTTCGATGGCGACAGACCCAGAAAACTAAAGATATTCTAAATCGATCGGAAAGCAGAAGCCATAATTTTAGATAATCATTCCAATCCTTGAATCAGAATCGTGTCGCAGCGCGCGCCGGCGAGACGATATTTCAGGATACGCTGGTAATCAATGGAATAATACCAGGCTTCGAAATCGGCTTTCGACCGGAAAGCAATCAGTACCGAACGGGAATAATCCCAGTGGCCTTCGAGCAATTTTGGACTTTTGTCGACCGCCAGGTACGTTCCATTGAACCGGTTAAAGATTTCTTCGGCTTCATCGAGATATTGCTGATAAACCTCAGGATTTATCATGCTGATTTGGGCTGAGAAATAATAAGACATCGGTTATCATATATGAAGTTAAATCAGAAGGGCAGCTTTTTCAGATCTACATTCCCGCCCGAAAGAATAATCCCAACTTTCAGTCCGCTGATATTGACCTTATTTTCGAGCAAGGCCGCCAGCGGCACGGCACTCGACGGTTCGATGATGATTTTCATCCGTTCCCATACCAATCGCATTGCCTCCACAATAGCCTCTTCAGAAACGGTAACAATATCGTCGACATACTGTTGGATAATAGGGAAATTCATCTCGCCCAGCGAAGTAAGCAACCCGTCGGCAATTGTTTTTGGATTGACGGAAGGAACAATATGGCCTTCGCGAAAAGAGCGGCAGGCATCGTCGGCGCCGACAGGTTCGGCCGCGACAACTTTGCACCCGGGCAGAAGGGCCTTTGCCGAAAGCGCCGTTCCCGAAAGTAACCCGCCACCGCCAACGGGGCACATTACAATATGCAACTGGCCAACCGCTTCGATAAGTTCTTTGGCTGCGGTCCCCTGACCGGCAATCACCTGAAAGTTGTTGTAAGGATGAACAATGGTGGCACCTGTTGCAGCAACGATTTGCATCAGTGTCGATTCGCGGGCTTGCAAAGTTGGTTCGCAAAAAGTGATTTCGGCACCATATCCGGCAACAGCAGCCTTTTTCACCTCCGGGGCATTCGATGGCATCACAATGTGGGCTTTTACGCCTCGCTGACGGGCAGCCAATGCCAGTGCAGCCGCATGATTGCCCGATGAGTGGGTGGCCACACCGCATAAGGCTTCAGCACCAGACAGTGCACGCACAGCATTAGTTGCGCCACGGAATTTAAAGGCCCCCACTTTCTGCAGGTTTTCACATTTAAAAAAGAGTTCGGCCCCGACTATCTCATTGATGGCCGATGAGGTCATTACCGGGGTGTGATGTACGATGCCTTCCAGTCGTAAGGTTGCCGCACAAATATCGCTATACTGTGGGAGTTGCATGGTTCCGTTTGTTTTTTAGTTGGTTGGAGTGCCTGATGGATGTTGGTTTGTTTTTTCGGCCTGCTCCTTTTTGTATTGCTCGAAAACCTCTTCCACCCTTACCTGCACTTCGTAAGTCGAGGCACTGAAGTGAAGGTTGTTGTGTGCATTGCAGTAAACCATGAAATCGTCGAGTGCAGAGCCAGTCAGGCCGGTAATGCGCTGTAAAACATCTTTGTTGTACACCATCGAGAAGAGCGCCCATTCGCGGTCGGAACGCATGGCCACCAAAGTTGCCCGCTTCTCTTTTTCACTTTTGCTCAGTTTGTAATACAGGAACGAAGTAGGCTGAAAAATGGCCGTAAGAACTCCTGGTTTTTTGGAATAATCACTTCGCAATTCGATAGGGATATCGCTGGTTTTACCTTGCGGAATACCCTGCAGGTTTACCTTCGGGGCGTTGCCCTGCACATCGACCTGCCCCAGCAGGTAACGGACGGGGGTAATTACCACCGTAGCACTGTCGTGGTTTTGGGACAGAATCTCACTTACCGGTACTTTTCGGTCGGTAAACCCGAGAGATTTAAAGGTGAGTGTATCGGATGGATCGGCTTGTAGGGAGAAAAAGCCGTTGGCATCGGTCATCGTTCCTCCCCTGATGCGTTGATTGATAACATTGGCATAGGGAACCCCTTCGCCCGAACCTTTTTCTATCACACGGGCAGAGACCTTCACCATATCTTCGGGAAAATAGAGCTGCGCTTTGGCTGGCAACACCACTCCCGCCACCAAAAAGAGGGAAAAAAATAGAGGGATCAGCCGACGATATACCCAATTCATTAGCAGTAGATAAAATTAATTGGTTGGTAGTTGAACCCCGGTCAGGAACAATCGACCTGCCGGATAATACAATGGATGGAAAAATAGTCCAAAAAGTTGTATCACCGGCAGGTTGAAGCTTGATTATTAAGAAAATTTAAGATTTTTGATGCGCTCCATTGCTTTCAGCACATTTGAACGTTCGGCAAAAGCCGAGAAACGGAAATACCCTTCGCCCGAAGGACCAAAACCTGAGCCAGGTGTTCCCACCACGTTGGCTTCGTTGAGCAGTTTGTCGAAAAAAGCCCATGAGCTCATGCCATTGCGTGTTTTCACCCAAACATAAGGGGCATTTACTCCTCCAAAAACGGTATAACCGGCATCCTTCAGGCTTTCGCGCATGATTTTGGCATTTTCGAGATAGTAGGCAATAACCGCTTTCACCTCTTTGCTCCCCTCCGGGGTATAAATGGCTGCGGCAGCTCTCTGTACCGGATAGGAAACCCCGTTGAATTTGGTGGTGTGGCGGCGCATCCAGAGTGGTTTTACCGGATGGGCATTGCCCTCATTGTCATGAGCCATCAGTTCGCCGGGGATAACGGTAAAGGCACAGCGCGTACCAGTGAAGCCTGCCGTTTTGGAAAAGCTGCGGAATTCGATAGCTACCTTTTTGGCCCCTTCAATCTCATAAATCGAATGGGGAATTTCCGGGTCGGTAATAAATGCTTCGTAAGCAGCATCGTAAAGGATAATGCACCTGTTCCGGGTGGCATAATCGACCCACTTCTTCAGCACTTCGCGGCTGGCCACTGTTCCGGTGGGGTTGTTGGGAAAACAGAGAAAAATCAAGTCGGGACGGACTGTCGGCAATTCCGGGGTAAAGCCATTGGCTTCGGTACATGGCATGTAAATGATGCCATCGAAATAGCCGTTGCTTTGGCAAACACCTGTTTTACCCGACATCACGGTAGTATCGGCATAGACAGGATAAACCGGGTCGCAAATGGCAATCCTATTCTGGTGACCAAATATTTCCTGAATATTACCGGTATCGCATTTCGACCCATCGGAAACAAAAATATCATCGGCAGTAATGTCTACACCTCTGGCCTGATAGTCGTTTTTGGCAATGGCTTCGCGCAAAAAATCGTAGCCCTGTTCAGGACCGTAACCTTTGAACGATTCGGCTTTGCCCATCTCATCCACCCCTTCGTGGAAAGCTTTCAGAATGGTTGGGGCGAGCGGTTGAGTTACATCGCCAATTCCCATTCGGATAATCGCCTTGTCGGGATGGGCAGCGGCAAACTCACGCACGCGTCTGCCGATTTCGGGGAAAAGGTAACCAGCCTTCAGTTTCAGATAATTTTCGTTGATAAATGCCATATTGTTATTTTTAATTGAATAATCGGACTTCAGTTTCGGAAAAACAAAGATAGAAAATAAATAAATGGGTATTTTTACTGTTTACAATACTTAAAGATGGCTTAACTATGGAACACAATTTTTTTGTGAAGGCACACGGCCTTGGCAATGAGTATATCACATTAGATCAAGAGAATATCTCGTTCGAACTCACCAAAGAACGAATCGTCAGAATGTGCAATATCCACTTTGGCATCGGCTCCGATGGCATTCTGTTGAAGGTGCCAGGCACAAAAGCCGATTTTGGGCTGCGCATCCTTAACCCCGATGGTTCCGAAGCCGAGAAAAGCGGTAACGGGCTGCGCATATTTGCCAAATATCTTTACGACTGGGGTTTTACCGACAAAGAAAAATTTACCATCGAAACTCCGGGTGGCATCGTCACTGCCCATATTATCGAAAAGCGTAACGGAAAAGCTTTTCGGATAAAGGTCGATATGGGCAAAGCCATTTTTAAATCGGAACAGGTGCCGGTAAACTATCCCAAGGAAGAGTGTTTTGGCGAAGTGCTCCGTATCGAGGATAAGGAATTTATGGTTCACTGCATTTCGGTAGGGAACCCTCACTGTGTCATTCTAAAAGAGGAACTCGACGAAGCAGAAACCCGCCATTACGGCCCAATAATTGAGAACCACCCTATGTTTCCGAACCGTATCAACGTACAATTTGTCAAGGTGTTGTCGCGAAACGAAGTGGAAATACTTATATGGGAACGGGGTGCAGGCTATACGCTGGCTTCGGGAAGTTCGTCGAGCGCTGTGGCAACGGCGATGTACCGCAAAGGGCTGACTGACGGACAGGTCACGGTGAAAATGCCCGGTGGAGAGCTAAAGCTGGAAATTGACCCCGACTTTGAGATCCGAATGACTGGCGAAGTACGTGAAACGGCATACGGAAAGTTGAGTGATGAATTATTAAATTATTAAGACTAATTCTAAATTTTTATACTTTTGTCGTTCATTTATCGTAACAAATTATGACTGAAAAGAGACTTCCGTTTACGAAAGAAGAACTGGAGAATATTATCGAGAAATATCCAACCCCATTTCATATTTACGACGAAAAAGGGATGCGGGAATATGCCCGAAAATTCAACAGTGCCTTTTCGTGGAACCCTGGCTTTAAGGAATTTTATGCCATTAAAGCGGCACCAAATCCCTACCTGATGAAGATTTTGCGCCACGAAGGTTTTGGGATCGACTGCAGTTCGGTTGCCGAGCTGGAGCTGGCCGAAAAGATTGGAATGCGCGGGGAAGAGATTATGTTCACATCGAATGATACACCGGATTACGAATACCGCAAAGCCATTGAACTTGGGGCTATCATCAACCTCGACGACATTGCCCATATCGATTATCTCGAAAAGTGTGCCGGCTTGCCCGAACTGGTCTGTTTCCGCTACAATCCCGGGACGCTGAAAGAGGGAAATGCCATTATTGGCCATCCCGAAGAGGCC
>CAYOJD010000033.1:0-27012 GCA_964404205.1 uncultured Prolixibacteraceae bacterium | reverse complement strand
ATGGTGGTCGATTCGGCAATATGCGAATAGGCATTGTTGTAATGGCGGAACTTCAGCGGGATAAAAGCATTAAACCCACCGGTCTCATCCTGTAGTTTACGCAAGCGGTTCATGTGGTCGATACGGTGAGGATACTTCTCCAGCAGGCCATACAACATGGTCGAATTGGTTTGGATACCCAACTGGTGCGCCGTTCGGTGGATGTTGAGCCATCCTTCCGAATTGGTCTTATCGGGACATATTTTAGCACGAATGGCTTCATCGAAGATTTCGGCACCGCCCCCCGGCAGGGAAGCCAATCCGGCTTCCTTCAGCAGTTCGAGCCCTTCTTTGACCGAAACAGCGGCAAATTCGCACATGGCATCGATTTCGACTGCCGTGAAAGCTTTTATCCGGACATCGGGCAAAACTTTTTTTACCTCGCGAACCAGATTGGCGTAATAATGAACGTCGCGGTCGGGATGGACTCCCCCAACGATATGGATCTCGGTCAGGCCCGTACCTTGATAGGTAGCCGCCTTCTGTACCATCTCATCGACACAAAGTTCCCAGCTGCCATCCTGCCCCTTGCGCCTGCGGTACGAGCAGAATGCACAATGGTTGACACAGATGTTAGTTGGTTCGATATGGATATTGCGGTTGAAATAGACTCTCTTCCCGTTGATGCGCCTTCTGACACTGTCGGCCAGAAAAGCCAGAAAGGGGAGTGTCCCCTTTTCGTACAGCAACAGGCCCTCTGCTTCCGTAACCCGACCGCCTTCCATCACTTTCCGGGCAATATCAATCAATTGGCTGTCGGTTCCGGCAAGTTGAAGCAACGATATGTGATTTTCCATGAATAGACAATTTGATTACCGCAATTATACGAAAAGCAACCGGAAATGGGTTTCTGTGAAAAAACAAAAGGTAAAGAACCTGATTCCTTACCTTTTGCATGCTATCGGACAGCCGTCCGATTATTTCTTGTGACGAGGCTCGTCAGAAACAGTAAGTTTCTTGCGGCCTTTTGCACGGCGAGCTTTCAAAACCCTGCGACCATTGGCAGTTGACATTCTTTCGCGGAAGCCATGTTTGTTCCGTCTTTTTCTGTTCGATGGTTGAAATGTTCTTTTCATCTCGTGAATATTTTATTGTTTTACTATTACTTTCTCGTAAAATTTCGGACTGCAAAAATAGTTTTTTTTTATTTCGCACCAAAACATTTCACGATTTACAAACAATTTATTCCCGGTCAAAATTACCTGACAGGCAAATAGATTACTTTTTTGGTCTCGAAGAAGGGGGTATTGTAAAATGAAGGGATATCGAACAGTTCAGCCAATTGCCCGAATGGTTGCAATTCGGCAGTAAAATCGCCTCCTTTCAGGTAAATAATCCCGTTAGGCAAACCATTTCGCTGCACCGGCGAGATATTCTTGCGCACCATCGCCACAAATTCGGGAAAGGCAGTCACGGCACGGCTGACAACAAAATCGAACTTCTGCTTTATCTCCTGCACCCGCTGATGACGGGCCCGGAGATTGGTCAGGCCAATACTTTCGGCAACGGCTTCGACCACTTTTATCTTTTTCCCGATAGAATCAATCAGCAAAAACTGCACATCGGGGAACAGAATGGCCAGCGGAATGCCGGGAAAACCGCCACCGGTACCGACATCAAGAATGGTGCTTCCGGGCGAAAAACGTATCACTTTGGCAATGGCCAACGAATGCAAGACATGGCGCTCGTATAACTCGCCAATGTCTTTGCGCGAAATCACATTGATTTTTTCATTCCACTCGCCATAGAGCTCACCCAACCGGCCAAACTGTTGCAATTGTTGGTCGGTCATTTCGGGAAAATGGTGCTTCAAAAGCTGAATCCCGGCTTCATTTTCGTTTGTTAAACTCATTTATATGGATGAATATGGGGCAAAGATAGCACAGCTATCGCGACATTTCGCTGTTCTTCAGCAAATCGAACAACATTTCGCGCGAGCGAAACAGTTGTACTTTCACCGTCCCGAGCGGAAGATTCAGCTCCTGGGCAATCTCTTCGTAGGAGTATTCTTTAAAATAGCGCAACTCGAGCAAGGTGCGGTACCGGGGTTTCAGTCGCGCAACCACTTTACGGAGAATGGCAGCATTTTGCGTCCTGATAAAATTCTCTTCCGGATCGTCCGTTTCCGAACGGACATTATAATTGTATTCTCCACCAACGGTTTTATCGTTCGATGTAGGTTCAAGCGGAACCGTCACGGCCTTCTTTTTCCGTAGAAAATCGATGGCATTGTTAGAGGCAATACGGAAAAGCCAGGTACTGAAAGCATATTGAGGGGCATACTGGTGGATGTTGGTAAAAGCTTTCCCAAATGCTTCGATGGTCAAATCTTCGGCATCGGTACGGTTACTCACCATCTTCAGCAGCATAAAGTAGATCGCATCTTTGTAACGGCGCATTAAATCGGCATAGGCCTTCTCGCTGCCGGCACGGGCAGCCTCAACCAGTTCGATATCCTTTAACGCATTTCCCGACAGGTTGGGGTTTATTTCCATTTTCGCCTTTGTCCTGTAAAAAGTTGATTCACTACATAATAACCGTTAATAAACGGAATAACAAAGTTGTATAACAATAAGCCCGGCAGCATATTTCTCTCGCCTAAACGTTTGGTCGCCACCGCGAGCCAAATGATTTCCAATACCAGTACCAATGCCCAAACTCCCAGTATCCAAAAGCGCCACGGCGAGACGATGGCTACAAAAACCATCGACCAATCGAGCAACAAGCGGCTGAAAACATTCAGGAAAAGGAAAAACCGCTGTCCGAAGCTAAACCTTTGCTTAATTAACAATTGCTTCTTCTTAAAGTTCACGGCATCGATCCATTCGGCTTCGCCCACATAGTTTGCCGGCGTAATTTTGTCGAAATGGATAACGGTGTTCTTCTTTCGCGATATTTTATTTAAAAAGAGTTCGTTTTCGCTGAAAGGAGAGTTAAGTACTGCCGCAAAACCCTTCATCCCGAGGAACATCTCGCGACGATAGGCCATATTGTTCTCGTTAAGCGGCATGGGCATCCCCAGCAAGCGTGCGGCACCCGACATCAGGAACGAATAGAAAGTTTCGTAACGGAAAGTACGTTTCGAATTTCCCTCAGCCTTGGTATAATTGATGTAACCTACCGCAGCTTCGTGTTTGGGTTTCAACCGCGAGGCATATTGCTTAAGCCAGTTGTCGCCCGAGATACGGCAAAGCGGGTTCAGGAATAACACCCACTCCTTGGTCGCCGCCCTGATGCCTACCGTAATAGCCAGAGCATTGGGGAAGTCGGTCTCCTGATGTATTTGAGTCGATTTAAGATTGGCATATTGCATTGACAGCTCGCGTAACGTCCATTCAGTATTGTCCGATGAACAGTCGTTTACCACAACAACTTCGAAATCGGGATACTCCTGCGAAAGCAACACTGGCAACATCTCTTTCAACTGTTCGGAAAAGTTGCGCGACGATACGATTATCGAAACCGAAGGGAATTTTTCTTCCTGTTTCTTTTTGCGGTTACCAAAAATAAAACGCCCAAGCACGAACAGGTAGAAAAGCTGTACCAGAAAAGCCAGTACAAACAGGCATAAACCGGCAAATTCGGCAAGCGTAAAGCTAAGTCCAAAGAGTTCAATCATGATCATAAGTTGAAACTTTCCAAAAATACACAAAGTGAAGCGAAGAAGCGGCACAATTCTGTTTTTTTTGCCTGCCATGTTTCGTTCCCGAAAGAATTGGCCTATTATAACTATCTTTGCGCCGAAATTTGGATAAATGAAATTCGAACTGCAACATACGGCATCGGGGACAAAGGCGCGTGCCGGTAGGATTACTACCGACCACGGAATCATTGAAACTCCCATTTTTATGCCCGTTGGAACCGTTGGTTCCGTAAAAGGGGTGCATTTCCGCGATATTAAAGAAGATACCAAGGCCCAAATCATCCTGGGAAACACCTACCACCTCTACCTTCGTCCGGGAACCGAAACGATTGAAAAAGCTGGAGGCTTACACAAGTTCAACGGCTGGGACAAACCCATCCTGACCGACAGTGGCGGATTCCAGGTTTTCTCGCTTGGCGAAATGCGTAAACTCACCGAAGAGGGAGCTAAGTTTCAGTCGCACATCGATGGCTCTCGCCACATGTTCACCCCGGAAAATGTAATGGATATCCAGCGTACCATTGGGGCCGATATCATCATGGCTTTCGACGAATGTACACCCGGCAATGCAGATTACGACTATGCCAAAAAATCGCTCGGCCTTACCCAGCGCTGGCTCGAAAGGTGCATTGCCCGTTTTGATGAAACGGAACCAAAATATGGCTATTCGCAAACGCTTTTCCCAATTGTACAGGGATGCGTTTATCCCGATTTGCGCATCAGGGCTGCTGAACATGTTGTCTCCTTTAACCGCGAAGGCTATGCCATTGGCGGACTGGCTGTCGGCGAGAAGGAAGAAGATATGTATGCGATGATAGAAGTCGTGAATCAGGTCCTTCCCGAAAGCCGCCCCCGCTACCTGATGGGTGTAGGGACACCTGTCAACATTCTGGAAGCTATCGATCGCGGGGTCGATATGTTCGACTGCGTGATGCCCACCCGCAATGGGCGTAACGGGATGCTATTTACCCGCCGCGGAATAATCAATATAAAAAACAACAAATGGGCCAACGACTTCTCGCCTGTCGATCCTGAAGGGACGTCGTTTGTCGACCATCACTATACCAAAGCCTATCTGCGCCACCTCTTTCAGGCAAAAGAGATGCTTGGGGCCCAAATTGGCAGTATGCACAATCTGGCCTTTTACATCTGGCTGGTTGGCGAAGCCCGCCAACGTATCCTCGAAGGCTCTTTCAAAACATGGAAGGAACAGATGGTCAAACAACTTCGTCACAGGCTGTAATCTTCAATAATCTGTTAACCGGAGAACATGAGCGAGAAACTGATAAAACGAATCGACAGGTATATTATCAAGAAATACCTTGGAACATTCTTCCTGGCCATCACCCTTATTATCAGCATTTCCATCATTTTTGACATCTCTGAAAACATCGACGATTTTATCACCAAAAAGGCACCTGTCAAAGCAATAGTGTTCGACTACTACCTCAATTTTATCCCCTATTTTGCCAATCTTTTTGCCTCGCTCTTCACCTTTATTGCCGTAATCTTCTTCACGTCGAAAATGGCCTATAACTCCGAGATTATAGCCATACTGGCCAGTGGCATCACCTACAAACGGATGATGCGCCCATACATGATTGCATCGGCCATCATTGCCGCCTTCTCCTGGATATTGGGTAACTTCATTATTCCTCCGGCTACCGAGGCACGGGTCAACTTTAGAAACACTTACATTAAAAACGAATTTATCAATTCCGACAGGAATATTCACCGTCAGCTGGAACCCGGTTTGTACATGTATATGAAAAGCTACAACAACCGCAACGACGTGGGTTATAAATTCAGTCTCGAACGGTTCGAAGGGAAAAGTTTACAATCGAAATTGGTAGCCGACTACATCAAGTGGGATAGGGAAAAAAAGAAATGGACCATCCACAACTATTACGTCCGCGACTTTATTGAAGGACGCGAAATTATCAAAACCGGAACCGCTATCGATACGACCCTGCGGTTGAACCCGGCAGAATTTGGCCAGCAGAATGACAAAGAAGAGACGATGGACTTTTTTGAAATCAACCACCACATCAACGACTTGAAACTTCGCGGAGTGGACAATGTGGCCCGTTTTGAACAAGAGAAATACCAGCGCACAGCAGGCCCCATCAGCACTTTCATTCTCTCGATAATCGGAGTTGCAGTAGCTTCGCGCAAAACCAGAGGCGGTATGGGGCTGCACCTTGGATTAGGATTGATGCTCAGTTTTTCGTATATCATGTTTATGCAGGTTTCGACCATCTTTGCCGTTAAAGCAGGCTTCAATACCTTGATTGCCGTTTGGTTGCCAAACATCGTTTACTCGATCATCGCAATTGTATTATACCGCTGGGCTTCGAAATAATCGAACAATGAACCACATAATTCTATTCTTTGATTTATAGCCAATTAATAAAACTTTAGCCGTTAAATTTTATCATCAGGAAAATATATTTCTATTTTTGCTCCCGGTTTTTGAAAAAATATTGCGTTCTCAAACGACAAACTTTAGAAAATTAAGAAACTATGTCATTAAAAAGAAACATCCTTGACCTTCGCAAACGTAAGAAGGAAGCCCAGCTTGGTGGCGGAGCATCTGCCATCGAAAAGCAGGTGGCAATGGGTAAAAAAACAGCCCGCGAAAGGATTAAAGCCATTCTGGACGAAAACTCATTCCACGAGTACGACCTTTTTGTTGAGCACACAGCACGTGACTTCGACATGGAGAAAAAGGTATTGCACGGCGATGGCGTTGTTATTGGTACCGGCACCATGTACAATCAGCCGGTTTGTATTTATGCACAAGACTTTACCGTTGCCGGTGGCTCTCTGGGGCTGATGCATGCCCGTAAAATCACCAAGATTATGGACCATGCGCTGAAAATGAGGGTGCCAATTATCGGAATCAATGACTCAGGCGGTGCCCGTATTCAGGAAGGGGTGAACTCACTGGCTGGCTATGGCGAAATTTTCTACCGCAATACCGAAGCATCGGGTGTTATCCCGCAAATCTCGGTAATTCTTGGCCCTTGTGCCGGTGGAGCAGTTTATTCTCCAGCCCTTACCGACTTTGTTTTTGTGGTCGAAAATATTTCCAAAATGTTTATCACCGGTCCCAACGTTATCAAAACGGTTCTTGGGGAAGAGATTTCGATGGAAGAGCTTGGCGGGGCAATGGTCCATAGTGAAATTACCGGCAACGCCCATTTCTACGCACTGAGCGAAGACGAATGTTTCGAACAGATCAAGAAGCTGATCACCTACATTCCTTGGAACAATGCCAAGAAAGCACTGAAATTCCCGGTTCGCGAACCCAATGCTTCAATCAACATTGAAGAGATTGTTCCAGCCGATCCGCATCACCCCTACGATATCCGCGACATTATCAAAGCCATCACCGACGGCTCTGAGTTCTTCGAAATCATGGAGAACTTTGCCAAAAATATTGTTATCGGATTTGGCCGTATTGCCGGAAACACCATTGGATTTGTGGCCAACCAGCCACTTTACCTTGCCGGGGTACTCGACTGCGACAGCTCCGATAAAGCGGCACGCTTTATCCGCTATTGCGATGCTTTCAACATCCCGATTGTAACCCTCGAAGATATGCCAGGTTATCTCCCCGGTGTCGATCAGGAACATGCCGGCGTTATCCGCCACGGGGCCAAATTGCTCTATGCCTACAGCGAAGCTACTGTCCCAAAAATTACCGTTATCATCCGTAAAGCTTATGGCGGTGGATATATTGCCATGAATTCGCGCCATCTGGGTGCCGACTTCGTGTTTGCGTGGCCAACTGCCGAGATTGCAGTAATGGGCCCCGAAGGTGCAGCCAATATTGTCTTTAAAAAAGAGATCGACGAAGCCGAAAACCCCGCAGAAATGCGCAAGTTGAAAATTCAGGAGTACAAAGATAAGTTTGCCAACCCGTTTGTTGCTGCGTCAAAAGGCTATATCGACGAGGTTATCGAACCAGCCGAAACACGTGCCCTGCTGATTCATTCGCTCGAGGTTTCGGAGAATAAAGTTGAAAAACGCTCGTACAGGAAACATGGAATTCCTCCATTCTGATTAACATCGAATTAATAATTAATCAATTATGGAAGAAAAAAATCATCAATATCAGGTATTTGTCGTGAACAGTGCCAAATACCTGACCCTTCTGACCAAGAAATTCGAAAGAAGGAAGAAGTGGCAACCTGCCGACCCAAACGAAATCCGTTCGTTTATCCCGGGAACCATCATCGATGTCTTTGTTCAACCCGGACAGAGTGTCAAAGAGGGTGAAGCCCTGCTGCTACTTAATGCCATGAAGATGCATACCAAAATTGAGATGCCGGTTGACGGGGTCATCAAAGAGGTACACGTCAAAAAAGGCGATAGGGTTCCTAAAGATGCCATTATGGTTGTCATCGAAGAAGAAGAAGAAGAATAAAAAAGAGCGCCAAGGCGCTCTTTTTTGTTGAAAAATATTTTCATATCATCCCTGCTTGCTAATCTTCTCTAACTGCGGCAGGTCTAAAATTTTAATCTTACGGCCATCCATGGCAATCACCTTCTCGCCCGCAAAAGTAGAAAGGGTTCGTATGGCATTCGATGAAGTCATATTGGAGAGATTGGCCAAATCTTCGCGGGAAAGATAGACCCTCAACGTTTTATTGTCGTGTTCAAAGCCATATTTCTCTTTTAGCAGAATAATCGATTCGGCCAGCCTGCCACGAATATGTTTCTGCGTGAGTGATACCGTACGGTGGTTCGATGCCCCCAGTTCGATAGCCAGGTCCCTGAGCAGTGCCAGAGCAAACTGGTTGTTGCGCAACAACACATTGTACATCACATCTTGCGGGATATTGATAATTTCAGAATCGTCGATGGCTACAGCAGTACCATTGTGCGGTTCGCCGGCTATCAACGATCGGTATCCAATCAAACCATCTTCGGTAATCATACGGATAATCTGCTCGCGCCCGCCAATTCCCTCTTTCATCAATTTGATTTTCCCCGATTTCAGATACTGCATCCCCACCGGAACATCGCCTTCCATGAAGACATAATCGTTCCGTCGGTAGCGGGTCAATTCACAACTCTTCTCAACAATACTCCTCTCTTCAGGTTTCAATAGCTTAAAGATGCTGAGTTCGCCTTTAAACAGGGAGTCGAAGCCCATATTTTCGGACATACAGAGAAAATTAATGTTTTACAACATCAAAATTATAAATTTTATCCAAATCAAAAAAGAAATCGACCGCAACCTCCCATTTGCCACCCAAAGGGCTAAAGGGCATAACGGGCCACCAGTGGCATCTTACGCCCAAAACCAAACGCTTTCGACGAAACCCTCAGCATTGGCGGCGACTGAAACCGTTTGTACTCGTTACGATTGACCAACAAAACAGCCCTTCGCACGGTAGCTTCGTCGAAGCCCAGTGCAACAATATCTTTCGGGCTTCTGGCCAACTCGATGTAGTTGAAGAGTATTGCATCGAGCACATCATACTCGGGCAACGAATCAGAATCCTTCTGATCTGGCCTTAACTCGGCCGAAGGAGGCTTAAGAATCGTGTTTTCAGGGATAATCTCCCGGTCGCGATTGATAAAACGGGCCAGTTTGAATACATCGGTTTTGTACACGTCGCCCAGCACTGAAAGCCCGCCGTTCATATCGCCGTACAGCGTACCATACCCAACGGCCGCCTCGCTTTTGTTGGATGTATTGAGCAGGATATGGCCAAATTTATTCGACAGTGCCATCAGCAACGTGCCGCGTATACGGGCCTGAATATTCTCTTCCGTTACATCCTGCCTGAATCCTGTAAATAGTGGGAGCAATGTGCTGTCGAACGACTCCACAATCTTATGAATGGGAACCAGATCGTAAACCACCCCAAGATTCTGTGCCAGCGCAACCGCATCGTGCACCGAGTGGTCGGACGAAAATTTTGATGGCATCAGCAACACCCGCACATTGTCGGCACCGAGCGCTTCAACAGCCAGCACCAGTGTAACCGCCGAATCGATTCCGCCAGATAAACCCAGTGTTGCCGTGCGGAAACCCGACTTGCGGAAATAGTCGCCAATGCCCAGCACCAACGCATCATGAATCTTTTCGATAGTTGTTTTATTATCAGCCTCAGGCCGTATTATGGCCGTACAGGTATCGACAATCGCAAAATCTTCGGCAAAATAGGCCAGTTCATTTACCACATCGCCGTTTCTATCGACAAAAAGCGACCCGCCGTCGAAGATCAGCTCCGTTTGTGCCCCTACCTGATTGACATAAATAATCGGCACATGGAATTGGCTTGCATTCTTCAACAGAATTTGTTTCCTCATCTCTTCCTGGTTGTAAGAGAAGGGCGAAGCAGAAAGGTTGATTACCAAATCGGGCTGTTGTTGGCAATACTCTTCCATCGGGCAAACCGAATAAAGATGCTCGCGCCCAAAAGCACTCAGCACCGGCTGGTTGTACCATAAATCTTCGCAAATGGTTACCGCCAGCTTCATCCCTTTAAAATGAATCAGTTCGAAAGTGCGGTTTGGCTCGAAATGTCGGTATTCATCGAAAACATCGTAGGTAGGCAACAAAGTTTTATGATGAATGCTCTCTATTTTCCCATCGTTTAAAAAGTAAGCCGAATTAAAGAGCATTTTCCCGTTTGGGCTTTGATTGATACTCGGGGCTCCAACAAGCGCGGCTATTCCGTTACAGTGCAAGGCGATCTCGGCTACCGAAGCCAGACAACGATCGATAAATTCAGATCGGTCAAGTAAATCGTTCGGGTAATATCCACAAACAGCCAGTTCGGAAAAAATCACCAAATCGACTCCGCCAGATCGTGCTTTTTCAATAGAAGCAACGATTTTGGCCTGATTCTCTTCAAAATTTCCGATATGGTAATTCAGTTGTGCAAGGGCAATTTTCATACAGGTAGAAATAATTTCGGGTGATTGATTTTAGAATACAAATCCTATCCTCATTCTGAAAGCTTTCAGCAATACGTCGTCTTTGATATCGCGGTTCGAAGTGGCATCCATAAAACCGTTCGAATAGACAATGCCACCCGTCAGGTAGTTTTTACCACCCAAATCGTACATCATTCCGCCGCCAACATTCAGCCCGAGGTTGTAAAAGCGAACCTCTTCCTTCACACTCTCCAGGGAGAAAGTACCATCGCTCGACGAGGCCTTGGCTTTGATATTGAACCAATGGGTAAACCCAAACTGGGCAAATAGCCTCACACGATGAAAATCGCGGCTAATCATTTTCAGGGTAACCGGCACTTCGAGATGGGTCATCCGATAGTCGATTCGGGTCCCCGAAGGCAATGATTCGCCGGCAAAGTTAAAATTGCTGCCGGGATGATAATTGAGCTTTCCGCCCAGCGAACTGACGGTCAAACCGGTATTCAGGGCATAGTTCTCCCCAAAATAGAAATCAGTTTCCACCCCGTAACCAAAGCCAAAACGGCTACCTTGCTGCGAAACCTCTTTCGAGTCGGTGGCCAACCACGACAGTTGCGGACTGGTTATGAATGTAGCCGTTATTTTGGGTTGCGACCAGACCGTAGAAGCCAGCAGAAGCATTATTGCAATGATGGTAAATCGTTTCATGATCAAATATTGTTAGACAAAGCCTTTGCAGGCCATTATATTTTTTTCAATTTCGCATCAACAAAAATAGTCAAAAATCAGTACTACTATCTCCTGTAGCGCCATACCCCGGACGAAAAGGGCTGAAACTGCAAATAAATATGAAATATAATCAATTGCTGTTGAAAACATTGACACCAGCATTGCTGGCAATTGCGACCATCCTTTTACTGAATAGCTGTCAACGCAGCCCATTGAAAGTCGATATCTCCAATATCAAAACGGAGATAACCATCGACAGGCTTGACCACGATCTGTTTGCCGTAACACCCGAAAACGAAGCAAAGCAGGTAGCTATCCTGCAGGCCAAATATGGCGAATTGTTCGATGCCTATAATCAAGAGGTTATCGCCATCGGGCTGCCCTCCGATTCGCTCTACTTCTTCTATTTACAATCCTTTCTGACCGACTCCGCAATTCTTGGTGCCAAAGAGGCAGTCGATTTAACCTTTCCCAACCTGAAAACGCTCGAGAAACAACTGGGTCAGGCCTTCGGCTATTACCATTACCATTTTCCCGAGAAAGAGATCCCTCGAGTATATACCTTTGTTTCAGGCTTTAACCAGTCGGCCATTATGCTTCCCAATGCATTAGGTATCAGCCTCGACAACTATCTTGGAGCCGACAACCCACTTTACGCACAACTGGCGCTGCCCGAATACAAACGGCAAACCATGTTCCCCGAGAAGATAGCTTACGATGCCCTTTTTGCCTGGGGAATGTCGGAATTTGGCCGGAAAATTGAAGACGAAAACCTGTTGGCCAATCTCATTTATTACGGAAAGCTGCTCTATTTTCTCGATGCGATGTTTCCCGACAGCAACGACGAACTGAAAATTGGATACACCGCCGAAAAACTGGAGTGGTGCCACCAGCACGAGAATGCCATGTGGACATATATTGTCGAAAACCGGCTGCTCTACCAAAACGACCGGATGACGACCCTTCGGTTTATCAATCCTGCCCCTTTTACCTCTGTCTTCACCAACGAGTCGCCCGGCAGGGCCGGTATCTGGATCGGATGGCAAATCGTAAGAAAATACATGAAAAAGAACCCAACCGTTACATTATCCGAACTGATGGACGACAACGATTATCAAAAAATATTGAACGGCTCGGCCTACTCGCCGAAATAAACCAACAACAAAAAAAGGTTGCTCTTGCGGGCAACCTTTTTGATGATATCCGGGCGGTAATTATAACGGACGGATTTTGATGTTGCGGAACCAAACATCGTTGCCATGATCCTGTAGCGCGATGTAACCTTCTTTCGGTACATTGGCCCAGTCAGGATTCAGACCCGGGAATTTTGAAACTTTCACCATCTCGTTCCATTCAGGGGTCCAGAGGTGATATTCCACAACGGTTTCGCCATTCATTTTGTGTACAACGGTACCCTGATAGCAAATAATCTCGATGCTGTTCCATTCGCCGGCAGGCTTGGCATTCTGCGGCTGGGCAGGAATCAGGTCGTAAAGCGAACCGGCTTTGCGGTTGCCGTCTTTACCCAACAGTGCATCGGGGTGGCGGTCGTTGTCCAGTACCTGCATTTCAGGAGCTGTTTTCCAAATGGGCCATCCTTCCACCTCTTTGCCGAGGTAGAATACGCCTGAGTTACCGCCTTCAGAGATTTTCCAATCCATTTTCAGGTGGAAATTCGAGAACTGCTGCGGAGCATAAAGAATATCGCCACCATCGGCAGCTCCTGCTTCGCCACGGCCCGAACCGGTACATTTCAGGCTGTTGTCTTCGATAATCCATGCTGCAGGGAAATTCTGTTTGCCTACACCCCTCCAGTTTTGACTGGTAGTGCCATCGAACATCAGGATCCATCCCTGTGTCTTTTCTTCTTCAGTCAGTGCATTAAGCGGAGCCGCTTCAGCAGTTGCACTTTTGGCTGTATCGCCTGTAGCCTTGTCGTCGGCCTTTTTGGGTTGGTTATTGCAACCCGACATAACCAGAACGGCTGCAACCATAACTAAAATTGTTCTTTTCATTGATAACAATTTAAATAGTGTGAATTAAGAATTGAAAGTTGGTTTTCTGTTGGCTAAAATACAAATTTTAATCAAATCAAGCCCTTTATATTCAACATAAATCAACGCCTTCGAACAACCAAAAAAAGCGTGGGCGTGGCTTTGACCAAGACAACCTTGTCGATATAAAATCACCGGATCAAAAAAACGATCATCCATCAAAATAGCTGATAAACAATAAAAAACAATCCCAGAAATACTGCGGCGCCATTCCGAAAAGAGCGCCAGGTTAATTCTATGTAAATATTGCCGGTTCAGTGAACCATCAGGGGGTTATGATGTTAATTTTGTTGTACTTTTTCAAATTATCATCAAAAACCAATCAGGTATGTCCAAAAGAATTGGAATTCTGACAGCCGGCGGCGATTGTCCGGGGCTGAATGCCGCCATCCGCGGAGTGGGTAAGACAGCTATCATCGAACATGGCATGCAAGTTATCGGTTTTACTGCAGGTTACAGCGGCCTTATCCGCAAAGAGTATGTCGAACTCGACGAGGCCAAACTATCGGGAATCCTCACCCTGGGGGGGACGATACTTGGCACTTCGCGCGAAAAACCGTTCAAAATTGAAAAAGGGGAAGAGTTTAACGACAAACCCGAACTGATACGCAAAACCTATCAGGAGCTGGGGCTCGACTGTGTGGTTTGCATTGGCGGAAACGGCACGATGAAAACGGCCTACCTGCTGCAAAAAGAGGGGCTCAACGTGATTGGTATCCCCAAGACCATCGACAACGATGTGTACGGCACCGATATCACCTTTGGATTCGATTCGGCCGTCTCCATTGCCACCGATGCCATCGACAGGCTGCATACCACTGCCAACTCGCACCAGCGGGCCATGGTCATCGAAGTGATGGGCCACAACGCTGGCTGGATTGCCCTTTATGCCGGAATGGCCGGCGGAGGCGACGTAATCCTGATTCCAGAGATCAAATTCAATATCAAAAGTGTTTGCAAATCGATTGAACAACGGTTTAAAAAAGGGAAACCCTACTCCATTGTAGTGGTAGCCGAAGGCATCGACAAACCAGCTAACAAACAGGCCGGAGACTATATTGCCTACGAAATTCAGAAACGTACCGGAATCGAAACGCGCGACACCCGTCTGGGCTATATTCAGCGTGGCGGCAGCCCCTCGGCCATGGATCGCATACTGGCCACCCGATATGGTGCCTATGCAGCCGAACTGATTGCCCAGGAAAAATATGGCAACATGGTAGCCATCAGCGGCGGAGTGTTACATGCAGTCGATTTGTCGGAAGTAGGCGGTAAACTAAGCCTCGTGGAGCCCGGCCACCCGCTCATTAAAAAAGCCCGCAACCTCGGGGTTCTCTTTGGCGACGAAAAAGCATAAAGGCCCTGGCAGCAATAAAATCAACCCCACAAGCTGTTAACTTGTTGTTAATTTTGGTATTGACATGATAATTTTTTTAGCTTTGTATATTATTATATCGCATCCAGCAATATAATAAGCCTAATATAAAATTGATTGTCAATTAAATATAATTGTAAAATGAAAAAATTCATTCTTTTTCTGACCGTTTGCTTCATTTCAGGATTGGGACTGCATTGTTATGCCCAATCGCAGGCCGAGATTGCCTTCGAGAAAATTGAACACGATTTTGGGAAAATTAAGGAAGAGGGCGGCCCCGCCGTTTACGACTTCAAATTTACCAACAAGGGAAAAGTGCCGTTAATCATCTCGAGTGTAAATGCCTCGTGCGGCTGCACCACCCCCGAATGGAGCAAAGAACCTGTCCTTCCGGGAAAAACCGGATTTATCAAGGTATCGTACAACCCGCTGAACCGCCCCGGCAGTTTCTCCAAAACGGTAACTGTTGTTGCCAACATAGCCACCGGTTCGGTTGTGTTAAAAATTATGGGCGATGTTACCCCAAAAGTCCTCTCGATGGAAGATAAATATCCCACCGAAGTAGGCAAAATCAGAATGGTAACCAACCACCTTTCGTTCGTTAAGATTGCCAACACCGAAAAGAAGACCGATACCCTTAAAATTTATAATCCGGGAACCGAAGCCCTCAAAATCGGGTTTAAAACCACACCTGCGTTTCTTTCGGCCAAAGTTGTTCCCGAAACCATTCAGCCCAAAGGTACCGGTGCCATCGTGGTAACTTACGATGCCACTAAAGTGAGCGACTTCGGCTTCCAGATGAACCGCATCTATATGCTTTTCAATGGCACCGAAAACTACAACCAGGCCTTCAGTGTGAGTGCCACCATCGAAGAAGATTTCTCCAAGCTGACTGCCAGCCAGCTGGCCAACGCCCCGGTTATCGATTTCGATACCCGCGTATTTGAATTTGGCGAAATTAAAGATGGCGAAAAAGCCGAACACACCTTCAGCATCATCAACAAAGGGAAGACCGATTTGCTGATCCGCAGCGTAAAAGCCTCGTGCGGTTGTACGGCTGTCAACCCGGCTTCGAACATGGTTAAACCGGGCGAAAGTACCACCATGAAAGCCATTTTCGATTCTACCGGCAAAACAGGAATGCAAAACAAAACCATCACCGTTATTACCAACGATCCCAAATCGCCTACAACTATCCTGCGTATTACCGGGACAGTAAAAAAAGCGCAATAGCATTTCGTTGCTGTAAAAATTTTGGACAGCCCTTACGGGGCTGAGATTTATCTCCCGCAGATAACGCCGAACAACGCAGATATACCTGCCAAAATCAGCGTAATCTGCGGGAAAATATTTTTAAGCAACGTTATCTTTCCACAAAAAGCAGCTGGACAATCCTTCTTTTCCGCGATGGAATGGAAACGCCTCTGCTAAAAGTTGTAAATTCGCCCCAAACCATATTTTGCACCCATGGACAACCATCACCATATCGATCACCCTGAGAACGACCCGGCCTATATCGGCCTGAATGTCAACAAAGGGATAGCCCAGCCCGAATCGGTCAGTGCCGAATCGGTGAGCCGATTTCTGAAGAAAAACAAACGCCGCCAATTATCCGTCGACGAATATATCGAAGGTATCCTTTCGGGAAATATCACCTTGCTGAGCCAGGCCGTCACACTGGTCGAAAGCAGTAAGCCCGAACACCAGAAACTGGCACAGGATATTATCATCAAATGTCTGCCCTTTACCGGAAAATCGGTCAGGATTGGCATTACCGGTGTCCCCGGGGCCGGGAAAAGCACCTTTATCGAATCGATGGGGAAATACCTCACCGGCAACGGAAAGAAACTGGCTGTGCTGGCCATCGACCCCAGTTCCGAACGCTCGAAAGGGTCGATACTGGGCGATAAAACCCGCATGGAACAACTCTCGTCCGACCCCAACGCCTATATCCGCCCCAGCCCCTCGGCAGGATCGCTGGGCGGGGTAGCCCGTAAAACCCGCGAAACCATTATTCTTTGCGAAGCAGCAGGCTTCGATACCATCTTTATCGAAACCGTGGGGGTAGGACAATCGGAAACCGCCGTCCATTCGATGGTCGATTTCTTCCTGCTGTTGCAGATAGCCGGTGCCGGCGACGAGCTACAGGGAATCAAACGCGGAATCATGGAGATGGCTGATGCTATCGTGATCAACAAAGCCGACGGCGACAACTACGACCGGGCACAAATTGCAGCATCGCTCTTCCGCAATGCGCTGCACCTCTTCCCGCCCACCCCTTCGGGCTGGCAGCCACAGGTACTCACCTGCTCGGCCATTCACCACACCGGGGTAACAGCGGTTTGGGAAACCATCCTTCGTTATGTCGACATGAGCAAGGCAAACCATTACTTCGACGAACGCCGCCGCGAGCAGGCCAAATACTGGATGTACGAGACCATTCACGAAACCCTGCGCCAACACTTCTACCACCATAGCCACGTCAAAACCCACCTGCCCGAATACGAGCAAAAGGTGCTGAACGACCAAATCAGCTCGTTTATTGCCGCACGCCAGTTGCTCGATAAATATTTCGGAACGTTATCGTGAAGATCATTGCATCACACTGAATATCTAAATGTTTTCATACATTTGCCGAATCAGCATACAGAAATACAAGAATAATTAATACCAGAATTTAGATGACAAAGAAAATTGCATTGTTTGTGCTGGCCCTCTCAGCACTATTCTCCTGCGCCAAGCCTGACAGCTTCGTAATTAAAGGCGAAATCAAAGGAAAAGCCGACGGCAAAATCAGTTTGATGAAATATGCCGATGGCCAATGGGTTACCGAAGATTCGGCAACCATTACCGACGGAAAATTCCAGTTAAAAGGTAAATCCGACCTTCCCGAATTGCGCATCGTCGCATTAGACCCTCAGTCGGTAGTGGCCAATTTCTTTGCCGAAAACGGGAAACTCTCCATCGTTGCCAATATCGACAGCCTCGATAAAACAGTCGTGAAAGGTTCGAAATCGAACGACGAGTTCCAGCTTTTCCAGAAAGAGCTGATCTCCCTCTCGAAAGAGGCCCAGGAGATGCAGCAACGCTACATACAAGCCCAGATGTCGGGCGACCAGGACGGGATGCAGAAAGCTCAGATCGATTTCGAAGCCATGATGCAAAACCAACAGGTATATGCCAAAAACTTTATCCGCGAACACCCGAAATCGACAGTTTCGCCCTTGATCGCGCTGATGCAGTTTTCGCAGGAGATGAGTGCCCACGATATCGACACGCTGGTAGCCTTTCTCGACCCTACCGTGAAAAGTTCTATCTACGTGACCGAACTGAATAAGGTGGCCGACCGGATGCGCGTTACCGAAGTAGGTGCCGTAGCGCCCGATTTTACACTGAACGACCCCGATGGCAATCCGTTCACCTTGTCGTCGCTGCGCGGGAAAGTGGTACTGCTCGATTTTTGGGCCGCATGGTGCCAACCCTGCCGTCGCGAAAACCCCAACGTGGTAGCCCTTTATAACCAATATAAGGACAAAGGTTTCGACGTTCTTGGCGTATCGCTCGACCGCACCAGGGAAGATTGGGTAAAAGCCATCGCCGACGATAAACTGACCTGGCACCACGTGTCGGATCTGAAATTCTGGCAAAGCGAAGTAGCGCAAAAATATGGGGTACAGGCTATTCCATTCACGCTGCTGCTCGACAAAGAGGGCAAAATTATTGCCAAAAACCTTAGGGGCGAAGCGCTGGCAGCCAAATTAGCCGAATTACTGGGACAATAAATTAGACAGTTTCCCCGTAAGGAGATTCCAATATAGACCAAATCCCTGCCGGAACCATTCTTCCTGCAGGGATTTTTTGTTGAATGGCACCTCCCAAAACCAATCCTGATAACTTTTTAACTTGTTGAAAGCCCTTTGTCTAATAAAAAAGTAATCCCTATTGCCCGTATTATGTTTTTTATTTTATTTGTATCCTGAATATTTAAACCTACAAAATGAAACGATTAAATCTTTTTCTATTTTTCTTTTTCTCAATTTCCCTGATAGTAAACTCGTATGCTCAGGAAAATCGTTTAACGGTATCCGGGCTTATTGGATCTAACTATGGTATCATAAAATCGGAGTTTTTGAGCGATATTGATAAAAGTTGGCACCCCGGAATTGTTATTGGCACCAATGTATCGTACCGTTTTACCCAAACGTTATCCGTCGAATCAGGGTTAAACTACGAATTAATCAGGCTGGGTCGTTATTACTACGAAAACACTATTCCGGGCAATGGCTCGGAGGGGCCAACCTACGAAGGGCGCTATACCATTGTCAATAAATTTAATTATCTCTCCGTACCGCTAAACCTATCCTATCGGTTTTGGGGAAATCTCTCTGCTTTTGCCGGTGCAGGCTATCGGTTCGAATTGGGAAATCCGCCTACTCAGTTTGGGAAAATGTACTCCACTGAACCTTTCGGGAATATTGGCATTTCGTATAAAATCGACGATTTCAGGGTTGCGTTGGGCTACTCAGTCGGGCTTCGCGATGGCGTACTCTCGAAACTTGATGGCGAAAGAAATCGAACGGTCTCTTTTACCCTGAGCTATCCGCTCTACTACAAGTAGCGACAAAACAATATCTTTCCGAAACCGACTCGCCGACTATGTTCAACAAAATTGGTTTTGTATTGCTTCTTTGTGCAATGCTTCAGGCAACTGCCATAGCTCAACCGAAGGTTACGATAAGTGGCAAGGTTACCGACCGTGCCTCGGGCGAAACCCTGATTAATGCAACCGTTCTCGATCAAAATAGCGGATTGGGAACCGTTACCAACAATTACGGATTCTATAGTCTGACCTTGCCCGAAGGTGAAATTAAGCTCCTCTGCTCGTATGTAGGATACACCCCTTCTGTTCAGGAATTCGACCTGCACAAAGATATTCAATTGAATATTGACCTTACAGGAAACAAGGAACTCGATGAAATTAAGGTTACGGCAACCCGTAGCCATCGTTCAGACATGGTACAGACAAGTCGAATTGAACTTCCGATGTCGATCGTTCAGAAATTACCCTCCATGTTGGGCGAGAAGGATTTACTAAAAAGTATCCAATTGATGCCCGGCATTCAGGGAGGCAGCGAAGCTAGCGCCGGGATATATGTCAGAGGGGGCAACAGCGACCAGAACCTTATCCTTCTCGATGGCGTACCGGTCTATAATGCCAGCCATCTGTTTGGTTTCTTTTCGGTCTTTATCCCCGAAGCCATTAAAAATGTAACCGTGTATAAAGGTGGCTTTCCGGCAAGGTTCGGCGGTCGCCTCTCGTCGGTTATCGATGTGCGGATGAAGGAGGGCAACCAAAAGGAGTTACACGGCAATTTCACCATTGGACTAATATCATCGAAGTTCAACCTTGAAGGGCCGCTGAATACCAAAACATCGTTCAATATTTCGGCAAGACGTACCTATTACGATCTATTGGAAAAGACAATCGGAAAACTCACAGGCTTCGACCCCTCCATCAGCTATTTTTTTCATGATTATAATGCCAAAATCAACCATACATTTAACGATCGGAGCCGTTTGTATCTCAGTATTTACAACGGCCGTGACAAAGCCTATAACGAAGAAAAAGAAAAACTTAGCAGCTTTTCGAACAATATGAACTGGGGAAACCTGAACGGCATACTGCGATGGAATTACACCTTGTCGAACAAGCTGTTTCTTAACTCATCGGCAGCCTTAAGCCGTTACAGTTATACAATAATAGGCAAGAGTTCCAATTCATACAGCCAAAACAAGGAATATACCTACTCCAAATACAACTCAAAAATAAACGACGCAATATTGAACAGCGACTTCGATTATCACCCGGGGGCCAACCACAATATTAAGTTTGGGGCCAGCTATGTTAACCATCACTATAGACCGGGGATACAAACAATATCGGGGGTAAGCGCCGATGCAGCAAAACTCGACACGGTAATCTCAGGCGATAACATCCGTTCGCACGAACTGTCGCTTTATGCCGAAGACGATTTCAGGATATCAAAGCGGTTTACTGCCAATGCCGGTATTCGAACCTCATTATACCACGTACAGGGAAAGAATTTTTCGTCAGTCGAACCTCGTTTGACACTAATTTACACACCTGTAGCAGACCTCGCAATTAAAGCATCCTATTCGAAGATGACGCAATATCTCCATCTGCTAAGCAGCTCCATCATCGATATGCCAACCGATTTGTGGCTACCAGCCACCAAAAAGGTGAAACCCCAACAAGGTTACCAATATGTGTTCGGTGCCGATTATTCGACAGCCAACGCATTGGTTTTCTCGGTCGAAGGCTTCTATAAGGCAATGGACAACCTGATTGAATACAAGGATGGAGCCAGCTTTCTGGGTACAACAGGGAGCTGGGAAAACAAGATTGAAACAGGCCGGGGCTGGTCGTACGGAGCAGAGCTGATGGTACGTAAAGATAAAGGGGCAACCACCGGATGGCTTGCTTATACCCTTTCGTGGGCCAACCGTAAATTCGAAAATATCAATCTCGGAAATGCCTTTCCGTCCCGATACGACCGACGCCACTGTTTTAACATTGTGGTGACCCATCAATTCAGTAAACGTTTCGATATCGGAGCCACTTGGGTGTATTACACCGGAAATTACATCACCTTGGCCACCCATCAATTCGATATTCCCGGCTATATTGGAGGAATGAGTGGTACGGCACACTACATCAAAAACCGCTATAACTATCGGTTGGCCGACTACCACCGTCTCGACTTGAATGCCAATTTTCATAAAAAGCGGTTACATGGCTCACGAACATGGAGCATTGGCGTTTATAATGCCTACAATCAATTTAATCCATACAGTGTCTATCCATCTGAAAAATACAATCATGATACCGAAACGATATCTTACAGAATAACAGAAAAAAGTCTCTTTCCGATAATTCTGTCAGTAAGCTACCAGTTAAACTTCTAGGCCAATGTATCAAATGATAAAAAACAAGCGTAACCGAATATTGCGGGGTATTCTAATCAAGACTATCGCACTGTTTACTATACCTATGGCCTTGTTAAGCTCATGCGATAACAACCGGTACGTCGATTTTGAAATTGATGGCGAACAACCATTTCTGACGATGTTCAGTTATCTGAATACCGACAGCACCTTTTCGGTTAAAGTAGGTTTGGCCAAACCCTACGGCGATACAACCAAAAATCTTGCGCTTCCCGACTGTACGGTTGAAGTATTTGAAGATGGGCGGCTGATTGAAAATCTGACCTATGCAGGCGATAACAGTTACACGGGTAACAAAAAACCATTGAAAGGCCCTACATATACCCTCTCGGTTGCCCGGAAGGGTTACAACACTATCTCCGCATCGACCCAAATTCCGGAACCTCCTGTTATATCAGACTTTCATATCGAAAAGCTCATACAGGGAAACCCCCCAAGGGTAAACTACTTTTTTTACATTTCTGATCCGGCTAGAGAGGCAAATTACTACCGTTTGCTTGCCTATTACGATGGTTATATGGAACCAGAAGCCGGCGGCGAGGTTGTCGCATTTAGAAGCTTAATGCAAACGCTCTACGATCAGTCCATCTTTACAGGTATGGACGAGGGAGATGCCTCCGATAATCAGGACGAAGACAACCAAAATAAGTTTATGATTTTCAAGGACAATATTTTCGACGGGCAAAAATACCTTGTAAATTTTTACAACAGACAGATACCCGCCAGAGCAATAAGAATCACCGTCGCGGTTCAGCATATTAGCCGCGAATATTATCTATTCATGAAAAGCTATACCAAAAGTAAAAACTACGATGAATTTGCAGAACCGGTTCAGCTATTTACCAATGTGAAAAATGGGGCCGGTATTGTAGGCAGCTACGCGAAAAGTGAGCTGGCAGTCGTTCCACCCAACCAATAGGTAACCTCTTTTCACGCCTAATCAACTTCTAAACACCTCCCTTTGTATCCCCAATTATAGGGCAACCCTGCGTTTAATCCTTCTTAAGCAGGGATCAAAACCATACCATCGCCCTATCTTGTGTGTATCTTCTGTGTATATTGTGTGTATATTGTGTGTTTAAAAGACAGAGAAGATACACGGGAATAACAGTGAAAATGCACGGATAATTAAGCGATAGTCCGTTGTCGCCCAATGGAAAGGAAAGAGAATAGCGGGGCATAAAAAAACCGCCCATGATTGGAGCGGTTTTGCAGAATATGATGATTGAGAGCCCCTATTTCCGCTTTTTAAACCCGTTGTACACCAGATAGGCAACATAAAGTAACCCAACGGCAAGCAGCCCGATGGAGATATCGGTATAGTATTCGTTCAGCAAATCCTTTTGCGAATAGAGGAAGTAGCCCATCAGTGCCAGGATAATGTTCCATGCCCCCGAACCAATGGCTGTATAGATAAGGAAATCTTTCATATTCATATTGGCCAGTCCTGCCGGAAGCGATATCAGCTGGCGGATACCGGGAATAAAGCGGCCTATCAATGTAGAGGTTTTGCCATGTTTGCGAAAATATTCTTCCGATTTGTGAATGGCTGTCCGGTCGACCAGCATCATACGGGCCAGACGGGTATCGGCAAATTTAAGCAACAGCGGCTGCCCCAGAAATTTGGCGAAATAGTAGTTGAACAACGCACCAATCAGGGCCCCGATGGTGCCGAAAAGCACGACAAGGTAAATATTCAGTTCGCCGTTGGCTGCCTTGTAAGCTGCCGGCGGAATAACGATTTCGGAGGGAAACGGGATAAACGAACTCTCGATGGCCATCAGAATGGTAATGGTCCAATAGTTCATATGGGTCATATACCAATCGACTACCTGCGCTATCATCTCGCTCATACAATTGTTTTTTTGCAAAACTAAACGAAATCGGGCTTTCCGCAATAGCGGGCCGGCTGGCAATTGTTAAAAGATACGGATTAGGCGGGGGCCGGTTCAGCCGGGAATCGAATCCTAATGATTTAGTGGTTTCACCCGCGGGTGAAACCCATCAGACCCCGATAGCGTAACCTGACGCAACCTTTTGGACTCCAACAATCATCTATCGGTAAAATCTTTCAATTGGGCCAATGGTATGAAAGAGACAACCTTTCTATTGAAAAACTACGCTTTTCGGGCAACCGAAAAGAGTATCTCATTTTGCAAGATTCTTTTGTGTTCTTTAACATATATTAAAACGCGGGGTTTAAAATTATTTGTTCCTTCGACCCATCAACTACTACCATTTATTGCCTTTTTAAACGATGGCCGCAATGAACAAACAATTGGTTTACCAAATAAAGGCTTATCGGGCTACCACTCCGGGATTCCTGTTTATGATTGATAAAATAAACGATTAACAAGTGGTCAACCTCGAAGAAATTATACGCAAGTGCAAAGCCGGCCATAGCAAGGCGCAGACGGAACTTTACCATCATTTTGCCTCCAAAATGTATGGGGTCTGCCTCCGCTATTCGAAAGATGCAACCGAAGCCGAAGATATCCTGCAAGAGGGCTTTATCAGGGTGTTTACCAAAATCGGGCAATTCGAGTCGAAAGGCTCATTCGAAGGGTGGATGCGGCGCATCATGGTCAATACCGCACTCGAAAAATTCAGAAAGAACAACCATCTCTTCCCGGTGGAAGATATGAAGAGCTACGAAACCGCCGAATGGGCCGACGACACCATAGCCGGTATCTCGGCCAACGACCTGCTGAAGATGATTCAGGAACTCCCGCCCCGCTACAAAATGGTTTTCAACCTCTATGCCATCGAAGGCTATTCGCATCAGGAGATTGGCGAGATGATGAAAATATCGGAAGGCACCTCCAAATCGAACCTTTCGAGGGCACGCATTATTTTGCAGAAAAAGGTAATCGACAATTTTGGTTTAGATAAAAATACTACTGCTACTACGCTATGTTGACAAATAAGAAAAATATCGATCAGCTGTTTCAGGAGAAACTGGGGGATTACGAAAAGAACCCTCCCTTCTACCTCTGGAAGAATATCCAGGGGAACCTCGACCAGCAACGTAAAATCAAACGTTTGGCCTGGTTCAGGCGCGCCGCGGTGGCTGCCGTAGTGGTAATGGCTTTTCTGGCCGGTTGGATGATGACCCAAACATCGTCGTTACCCGAACAGCAGCAGGCCGGCAACTACGAAACCCATCAGCAGGTTCCTGCCGTTACTGCCCCTGCCGACCCTGTTACATCCAACGAAACGGTTGCTGCCGACCCGCTGAAGTCACTTGCTACCTTTGCCCCTCCCCGTATCGCCATTTCGAAAAGCGAAACCATTGAAAAGACCGCCAGCGGCGATTTTATCCTTTCAGAAACCGAAGAAGAATTGCTGAATTCGTTTAAACCGAAGAAAGATGTTATCGAGCAGGTAGCCAACTGGGTAAAATCGTTTACCGACAACAGCGAACCGATCGATACCGTCCCGGTGGTAATCAAGAAAGAGCCAGTTTATACCGCCCGCGAACAGAGAGATATTCCCCAACCGCAAACCACACTCAACACTCCCGGTAAAGCGTCGCAACAACGATGGAGCATCAAAGGGGAAATTTCGCCGCTGTTCACCAGCAGCGAGAAAATTCCCTCGGGAAGCAATGGCTCCGATTACCAGTCGAACGAAACCCTTTCGGGAGGGATGACCGCTTCGTACAAGGTGGCAAAGAATTTCTCCGTCAAATCGGGGCTTCTTTTTGCCAAAATGAACCAGTCGACCCGCAACACCCCGTTTGTTCCCGTCAATGGCGACTACCTGTCGATGGCACCGCCGCGCGAAAAAGCAAAAATGATGGCCGGACAGGTGATGGTGAAGACTTTTTCGGACCGTTTAGCCGCCCAGGCACCCGGTGGGGGTGAAAATTCCTATTTTATGTACAACAACGATATCTCGCAGGAGATCAGCTATCTCGAAATACCTGTGGCAGCCACCTACCAGCTGGGCGAGAAAAAGTTTCATGTCGGGCTGTCGGGGGGGATGAGCGCCAACGTGCTGGTGGGCAACCGCGCCACCATCAGCGAAAATGGCACCCGGGTGGCTTCGGGGGCAACTGCCGATTTGCGCGATGTGGTCCTTTCGGGGAGTGCCGGAATTGAGTTTGGCTATGATATCACCGACCGTATTACCATTTCGGTAGAGCCGCGGGTGAAACGTTATCTCCATTCTATCAGTAAAAATGATGCCGTCAATTTCAATCCGTCGCAGTTTGGCATCTATACCGGTTTGAGTTACAAATTCAACTAACCGGCCGGAATAGGGCGGTCGACCGGTTTGAATCAAAGGCAAATTGGCTATCTTTGTTGATTCATTCAAACCGAAAGAAATTGGAAAACAAGATTCATACCCCTGGCAGCAAGCCGATGCTCCAAACGGCCATAATCCTCTCGATGATTGCCATTTGTGTTGTTTGTGGAGGATTGTTTATTAACTCGCACCCCATTCAGCAGCGAGCAGTTGCAGCCGATTCGGGCATGGTGTATACCCGTCCGGTGGAGCTGCCTGCCGAAGCCGACTTTGCCGGCGAAAAACTTCCGCTCGAAAACTTCGATACCCGTGAGTCGCTCGACCGCGAACTGCTGGTCAATGCCAACTTTCACTCGCAAACACTCCTTTATCTGAAAAAGGCACCCCGTTACTTTTCCATTATCGAACCCATCCTGAAAGAAAACGGGATACCCGACGATTTTAAATATCTGGCGGTGGCCGAAAGCGGGTTCAACGAGCGGATTGTATCGCCAGCAGGTGCCGTAGGCCTTTGGCAGTTTATGAAATCGACCGCGATAGAAAACAGCCTTGAAGTGACGACCGAAGTCGATGAGCGTTACCATATCGAGAAATCGACCGTTGCCGCCTGCAAATACCTGAAAAAATCGTATGCCCGTTACGGCAGTTGGACCATGGTAGCCGCCTCGTACAATGCCGGGGTAAGCGGGGTTTCGCGTCAGGCCGGCCGGCAGGACAGCAACAGCTATTACGATTTGTTGCTTAATGACGAAACCGCCCGTTACGTCTTCAGGATTGTAGCCCTGAAACTGATCATGCAGGCACCTGAGCAATATGGGTTCAAGGTTGCCAACGAGGAAAAGTATCCCATTCTGAAATATGAGAATGTGGAACTGAAAGGGAGTGTCGAGAATTTTACCGACTACGCCCACAAACTGGGTATCAACTACAAAATCCTGAAATATTTCAACCCCTGGCTTCGGCAGAGCTATTTGAAAAACCCGGCCGGTAAAACC
>CAYOJD010000032.1:26967-27262 GCA_964404205.1 uncultured Prolixibacteraceae bacterium | reverse complement strand
ATCTCTGTATTATCTGTGTTGTAGAACACACAATACACCCACAATATACACACAATATACACACAATATAGGGATTTAGTAAGACTGAAAGATTAGACAAGGCCCTGTGTAAACAGTCCCGATTGGTAATTTAAATTGCTGGATATGATGGTCGAACCAGTAGTTGGAATGATTATATATACCTTATATTATCGCATCCAGCAGCAAAAAAAAGAGAGCGCCCCTGCGGTAAACCGATGGTGACCGTAAGCATGTGTATTGTGCTTTTCCAGCCGAAGCTCAACGCTTTCGTTTG
>CAYOJD010000032.1:12380-26867 GCA_964404205.1 uncultured Prolixibacteraceae bacterium | reverse complement strand
AGAATGAAAAAGCACCTGCTGTACGGCAAGTGCTTTTTTTTTGTGGGCCCAGCAGCCCCGACAACTGTCGGGAGATCCTGCGACCCCCTGTTCCGATAGCTATCGGAAGAGTCAGATGCAGGTTGTTTCATGGAGCTTTTGTCTGAGCTCGACGTACTTTTGTAGATTCAAAATGTAGGTTGTGCTCTTCATCGACTTTATTCTCCGCTCCATCCGAACGGCGTGGGCATAATCGTTTGCAGCTATTTTCAGAAATAAAACCCAATCGCTTGCCCCTGCGGTAAACCGATGATGACCGTAAGCATGTGTATTGTGCTTTTCCAGCCGAAGCTCAACGCTTTCGTTTGTGGCACCCACATAATAACGGTTCAATTTCTCGCTGTAAATGATGTAACAGTATGCTGCCATCTCTGATTCCTAAGAAGAATGAAAAAGCACCTGCTGTACGGCAAGTGCTTTTTTTTTGTGGGCCCAGCAGGGCATGATCCTGCGACCCCCTGATTATGAGTCAGATGCTCTAACCGACTGAGCTATAGGCCCGGGAAATTCGATTTTGAATTTCGGTGTGCAATTTTAGTTAAATTTAGGTGAATGCGCAAATTTTTATTTGATTTTAGATATTTGGGATGGCTTTAATCAGCACATTGATGACATTGTGAACATTTCGGCTGAAGACTTCCAGTATCTCCTCCCATGAAACCGGTTGTTCATCGGCTTTCCAGCAATCGTAGTCGGTAGCCATGGCTACGGCCGCATATGGGATGCCCAACTCGTTGGCCAGGATACATTCCGGCGCGCTGCTCATATTGATGATATCGGCTCCCCAAAGCTGGAACATCTTCGATTCGGCACGGGTCGAAAAGCGGGGACCTTCGATGGTAATAACTGTACCTTTGGGGTGTACGGGAAGATGAAGGTCGCGCCCTGCCTTGATCAGCACTTCGCGTAACGATTGGTGAAACGGATCGGCCATTGGGGTATGTTTCAAATCGTTGTGCAAAAATTCTTCGAAAAACGATACTTTGCGGTGGCGCGTGAAATCGATAAACTGGTCGGGTATCACAATATCGCCCCGGCCAATCTCCTCGCGCAGGCTTCCACAGGCAGTAGTAGCCAGAATATGGGTACAACCGATTTCACGGATAGCCCATATATTGGCCCTGTTGTTGATTTGGCTGGGCGGGATGGAGTGATCGCGCCCGTGACGCGACAGGATGGCTACATCGACGGTCCCAATCTTTCCGCAGAGGAAGTCGGAGCTGGGTTGCCCGTATGGGGTCTCGACATCGACACTTTCGGCATTCTTCAAAATATCAGGGTCTTCTAACCCGGAACCTCCAATAATGGCTATTCGTTTCATGGTTGTTGTGTCATCAAGTTTTGACGGTAGTAAATATCGGTAAAAAGTTGAGTTGCTTCACCCAGCGTCGGGGCAAAAGCAATTAACCCCTCCTCGTGCCCTCCCATCACCAACAGGCCGCGCTCCTGTAACTGGTATTGCACCAACAGACGGGCAATCTCGCCTGACATGGCCGGCGTACCATAAGGCACAGCTTTCGAGGTGGCAGGCAACTTATCTAATAAACGTTCCCAAAGTTGGGCATGATGGATATGCACCACTGCCCCAATTGAGGCGTGATGGCGGTAAACCGCTGCATGGCTCATCGACTCGGAAGAGGCATCGATGAATCCACGGCACCAAACTTTGTTTTGAGAGATATCGCAACGGGTGACACGGGCAATTGTCGAGCCGTCTAACAGCGATAATGCACCAGTAGCCGAGCCTGAAATCATAAATTCATCTTCGCCTGTAATTCTGAAGGAGATATTTCCAAAGCCGACACCCGATGGATAGATACCAATCATTCTCAGGTGCATCAGTTCGCTCCGGCAACGGTTTAGTTCGTCGAGCCATGCTGCATCAATGTTAGGCTCAGCCACCTCGCGGGTACATTGAAACTTGATATATCCTTCTGCCTGACGTTGATTGACCATGATTTATATTCTTATCGAAGAAGCGAAAAGGCGAATACAAATTCCACTGTTCAACTTTTCCACTGTTTCCTTGTTGCCCTTTCGCTACTTTCTCGAGGTTTTGACAATCTCGGTAGGTTTATAGAACTTATTTCTTAACTCCAATCGGTTCACCACATTGTTGGCCAACTGGGCAAAGGCTTCACCCGAGGCGCTGTTTCCGTTCCAGGCTGCCGGGATACCGTTATCGCCGCCTTCGCGGATGCCCATCACGAGCGGGATTTGTCCCAAAAGGGGGATTTCCAGTTTCTCGGCCAACCGTTTGCCTCCATCTTTTCCGAAAATATAATATTTATTCTCAGGCAATTCGGCAGGCGTAAACCACGACATATTCTCTACAATCCCGAGTACGGGCACATCGACCGATTTGCTGCGGAACATCGATACCCCTTTCACGACATCGGCAAGGGCAACATCCTGTGGGGTGGTTACAATAACCGAAGCGGTAACCGGAACGGTTTGAACCAAGGTAAGGTGAATATCGCTGGTTCCGGGCGGAAGGTCAATTAGCATATAATCGAGTTCGCCCCACAAACCTTCAACAATCAGTTGTTTCAGTGCATTCGAAGCCACGGGACCACGCCATATCAGGGCATCATCCTGTTTTACAAAGAAACCGATAGACAAGGTTTTTACCCCATACTTTTCGACGGGAACAATCATATCGCGTCCATCGATCTTATCGAACCAGGGTTGCGCCCCTTCTTCGCCAAACATTTTGGGAATGGACGGGCCAAAGATATCGGCATCGATGAGACCTACCTTTGCCCCACTCTTGGCCAGTGCTACAGCAAGGTTAACCGCTACTGTCGATTTCCCCACTCCACCTTTGCCTGAGGCTATAGCGATGATATTTTTTACTTCAGGCAACACCGGGGCTTTCATCCGGTGAATGCTCTTGGGGGTGATGGTAATATCGTATTCGTCGCCCAACCGGGCCTCAATTTCCTGTGCGCAGGCCTGCGATATTTGCTGTATCTCAGGCTCATTGTCGCGTTGAAAAACGAGTGTAAAACTAATTTTCCGGCCGGCGATGCGAATCTCCTGCACCATATCGAGGGCTACCACATTCTCTTCGGTACCCGGAAACTTAACGTTCCGGAGAATATCGGTAATTGTTTTAGGTATTATTGCCATATCTTGTTTTTTATTCTTTAACGTAATTCGCTCAGGGTTGGTTCGGCAAGGAAAGAAAAATGTTGCCAAAGGTCATTGATGGTCAATCAAGGCAATCTGTTTTTCATTTACAACTCGTCCATCGGGTTCCAGAAATATTGGTTGAAATTGACAATCTGATCATCGGTCACTGTTATCCCTTCGTTTTCCAACAGCTCCTGCATGGCTGACGGCGGTGTGAAATGTATTTTACCGGTAAGCAATCCGTTACGGTTCACCACCCTGTGGGCCGGCACATATTCAGGCTGGTGATGCGACAGGTTCATGGCCCATCCCACCATTCTCGACGAGCGGCCTGTGCCCAGATAGCGCGCTATGGCACCATAGCTGGTCACCCTTCCGGGCGGTATCAGCCGCACCACTTCGTACACCCTTTGGTAGAAATCGGACATAAGGTTGATGATTTACCATTTAATCATTTAAAACAACCGACAATTCACTGGTCCTCATTTATCAACTCCTGATTCCGGCTACGCTGGTTGCGTCCGAAACTGCGATAGCTGTCGTGCTCAATTTCGATATCGGGTTCGACCAGATTTTCGCTATGCGGAATAAATTTCAGGTATTTTATTGTGATGCCGCGGTCGAGCCACTGTTGTTCATAATAGGTCCGGATGGCCAGTATCTCGTCGGCCAGACCGGAATGATAAAGATTGTCCGTTTCGGCCAGCACTTCAAAGTGGTTTATGCTCACCATTTCGCGGGTATAGGTGAAAAGAAAATTGCTGTCGCACTTCAAATGAATCAACCCATCGGGTTTTAGGAAACGGCAATATTGTACCATAAAATTGGTTGCCGTCAACCGTTTGCGTGTTTTCTTCATCTGCGGATCGGGAAACGTGATCCAGATTTCGGATACTTCACCCTCGTCGAAAAAAGAGGAGAGCAGTTCGATATTGGTCCGCAGAAAGGCTGCATTTTGCAGTCCCAGCTGATTGGCCTCTTTGGCACCACTCCATATTCTTGCCCCTTTGATGTCGATGCCGATAAAGTTTTTATCCGGAAATCGTTTCGCCAACCCAACTGTATATTCCCCTTTGCCACAGCCCAGTTCCAGTACAATCGGATTTGCGTTTCCGAAAAAAAGTTCACCCCATTTCCCTTTCAGTTCGAAGCGATTTTCGGTTAGTTGACCAAAGGGTACCTGAACCACGTGATCGAAAGTTTTCATCTCAGCGAATTTCGCCAGCTTATTCTTTCCCATAACAATACTACACTTCTGATTAATTGGCTCGTTCGAGCGTTACGCCCATATCCTGTATTCCCTTCAGGATTCCGGTCTCGCTGCGCATCCCGTGCTGTACTTCAATGGTATAGAAGCCTGGCATTGGGAAAAAGATGGCCTGACGGTAAGGATATTTTCGGTCGTACAAATCGCCCAACCCGCTTCCCAGCCATTTGCCCGAAGGTTCGGCCAATGTTAATTCCACTGTATCGGCAAAGATTTCGCCTTTGGGCGGAATAATCTTGACAAAAAGCCAGAGGTTACTGAAAGCATACTGCCCTTCATTGCGCACGTTGAGCGAAAGATTGTAAATCTTGGTCGAATCAGGAATATCGAGATAAAATTTCAAGACAGAATCCTGCTGCCAATCGGAATGGTTGATATGCTGATAACTCTGGTAAACAATATTTTTTTTACACGAACCGGCGACTAAAAACAAAGCCAGTATGGCACCAATTGAAATGATACTCTTCCGTGAAATCATTGCTCCTGTGGATTTTCGTTGTTTTCGGGACGGGGTCTCCGGTTCAGTACCGGTTTGTGACGTTTCTTACGCCGTCCTTTCGATGCTTTGTCGAAACGGTCGATGCTATCCTGCCCAACGGCATTGTGGTAACCTTCGTTTTCCTTTTCGGGAACGGCAACCGTTTCGCCGGTCAACTGGGCAATGCGGCGTCCGCTACGATTGATTTTAATGATATCGCGCACCTTATCGACCGAAACACCCACCATACCGCCGGGAACATTCCCAGATGGGACGTACCAGTAAATGCCTTTGAAAATATCGGCTTTCAGGTAATTGTAGTCTCCTTTCTCGGTTTCGATTGGGACATTGGTGGGCGGGAAATTTTTCTGTGCATCGATATAGGCATCCAGTTCGTAGTTCAGACAGCATTTCAGTTTGCTGCACTGGCCGGCCAGCTTTTGCGGGTTCAGCGAAATCTCCTGATAACGTGCCGCATTGGTGGTTACCGATACAAAATTTGAAATCCATGAACTGCAACAAAGCTCCCTGCCGCAAGGCCCAATCCCACCAATCCGCCCGGCTTCCTGACGGGCACCAATCTGGCGCATTTCGATACGGATACGGAACGTTTCGGCATAAACTTTAATCAACTGACGGAAATCGACACGTTCGTCGGCAATGTAGTAGAAGATGGCTTTGGTTTTATCGCCTTGAAACTCTACATCCCCAATTTTCATGTTCAGCCGGAGATCTTCAGCAATCCTGCGGGCTTTCAGCATGGTTTCGTGTTCGAGCTGAATGGCCTCTTCCCACTTTTGCAAATCGACAGCCTTGGCAATACGGTATATTTTACGAAAATCGCCATCGATATAAGTGGCTTTGTGGCGCTTCAGCTGTTTCAACACCAAATCGCCCACCAGCGATACCATGCCGATATCGTGGCCCGGACTGGCTTCGACAGCCACCATATCGCCGGGTTTCAACTCTAACCCATTGACATTTCTGTAGTAATCTTTTCGGGTATTTTTGAACCGGACTTCGACTATCTGATCCGGATTGATGGTATTTTGAACATCGTGAAGCCAGTTGTAGACATCGAGTTTGGCACAACTGCCACCTTTCGGGCTACTCGGGCATCCGCGTGCAAGTTTCTGATTGGAACTCATATTGTTGACTTGTATATATTTAAACTGCCTGATCTATTAAAACCGGCAGCGAATTGACTCTACCAATTTTACAAAAATAGTTTTTTTCGCCGAACTATTTTGATGAAAAAATAAGGAAGGGAATAGTGGGCAGTTTGCAGTTGCCGGTGAGCTGCTAAGGGTTGATGCTGTTTATTGTAGGTTGCTTCGATTATTTACGTTCCTCACTGTACGCGAATCAGTTTTGACACTTTGATGGCCAAATCGAGAAAAACCAGTTTTCCGTTGCCGTTCGAGGCAATATCGCGGTAGGCATTATCGAATTCGGCATAGAGGTACATCACGTTGTTTTCTTTGATAAACGGGGCAAAACGTTGAGAAAAAGCACTCTGGGCTTCGTCCATGTAAATCAGGTCGGGCTCTTTCAGGTTCAACAGAAAGTTTTCGCGCAGGTAACCGTTGCAGTAATCCAGAAAGGCAAGTTGCCTAACCCTGCTTCCCAATCCGCCCATCTCGTCGGCCCAGTCAATCAGATCGTCGAGGGCTGGTTTGTAGCCCGAGCGCATCAGCCTCGAAAACTGTTCGTGATTAAACGTGCGGCTATCATCCTCCTGCATCAGTTCCAACGCCGAAAGATAGTTTCCGCGGGCCAGCCGTGCCACCACCGATGGGTTCGAATCGCCCAGCAACGGATGGTTTACCAACGCCGCTTCCAGGTCGTCGTCCGAAATCTTCGGGATGCGAATCATCTGGCACCTCGAACGAATGGTTGAGAGCAGTTGCTCTTCGGCTTCCGACACCATCAGAAAAACCGTATTGGAGGGCGGCTCTTCGAGCAGTTTCAGTATTTTGTTGGCGCATTGGTCGTTCATCAGTTCAGGTAGCCAGATAATGGTTATCTTATAGTCGGCTTCGTAAGCTTTTTTGCTTAGTTTTCGCAGCAGGGCACTGGCTTCAAACACATAAATCATCCCCTGTTTTTCCTTTTCACCGGTGGCACTCATCCACTTTTCGTACTGAGCATAAGGGTTTTCGCTGAAATATTTTCGCCAGCGATCGATATAATCGTCGGTAGTGGGTTCTTTGAACTTATCGTTTTTGATAACCGGCACCGTGAAATGGAGGTCGGGATGAATCAGTTTGGCAAATTTGCGGCACGAGGGACAAACCCCGCACGAGTCGTCGTCGGTTCGCTGATGACAGTTGATATATTGGGCAAAAGCCAACGCAAGGGCCAGTTTTCCGTTTCCTGACGGTCCGGCCAACAACTGGGCATGAGGGATTCGATCCTCTTTTACCGATTGAATAAGCCTCTTTTTGGTGGCTTGCTGGCCTATAACCTCTTTAAACTGCATGGCAAATCTGTTTCACTATTTTTTCGACCTTCAAAAGTAAAAAAATTGTTCAGACCAAAAGCCCCGAACATTAACCCATCGCGAAGCTCGCTAAAAATTTGAGGCCGGACATTACTGTTATAAAACACATTTTAGCTATCTTTGGGAAGTCATTTAAAAATACCGAGAACAAATGCAGACAATTGAAAATTATGACTTTTCAGGCAAAAAAGCCTTAATCAGGGTTGACTTCAATGTCCCGCTGAACGACAACTTCGAAATCACTGACGATACCCGCATGAGCGCGGCAGTACCTACTATCAAAAAAGTAATTGAAAAGGGTGGTTCGCCCATTATCATGTCGCATTTCGGCCGTCCGAAAAACGGTCCGGAAGATAAATATTCGATGAAACATCTACACAAACACCTGGCAGAACTGTTGGGTTGCGAGGTGAAACTGGCTCCCGATTGTGTTGGTGCCGAGGTTAAAGCCATTGCTGCTGCCCTGAAACCGGGTGAAGTTTTGCTGCTTGAAAACCTTCGATTCCACAAAGAAGAAGAAAAAGGAGATGAAACTTTTGCCGGTCAGTTGGCCGAACTGGGCGACTGCTGGATCAACGATGCATTCGGTACAGCACACCGTGCCCATGCTTCGACAGCTGTGATGGCCAAATTCTTCCCGAACGACAAAATGTTTGGTTATTTGGTTGAAAGCGAAGTAGAAAGCCTTGATAAAGTGGTTTCCAACCCTGTTCGTCCGTTGACGGCCATTATGGGTGGTGCCAAAGTATCGACCAAGATTACCATTATTGAAAACATGTTGGGCAAAGTTGACAACCTGATTATTGGTGGCGGTATGATTTTCACTTTCGTGAAAGCAATGGGCGGTAATATTGGGTCATCGCTTTGCGAGGACGATTATCTCGAACTGGCTAAAAGCATTGTTGAACAGGCCAAAGCAAAAGGTGTAAACCTGGTAATCGCTACCGACTGTGTGGCTGCCGATAAGTTTGCCAACGATGCCAACACCGAAATTTGCCGTGCCGACAATATCAAAGATGGCTGGATGGGTCTTGATGTTGGTCCTGAAACCATTGCCAAATTCAAGGAAGTTATCAGCCAATCAAAAACGGTTCTTTGGAATGGTCCTGCTGGCGTATTCGAAATGGAAGCTTTTGCAGCCGGGACCAAGGCCATTGGCGACGCAATTGTTGAAGCAACCAAAAATGGAGCCTTCACCCTTGTAGGTGGTGGCGACTCGGTAGCTGCAGTTAACAAATTTGGCATCGCAGAACAGGTTTCGTACATCTCAACCGCAGGTGGGGCTATGCTGGAAACACTCGAAGGTAAAATCCTTCCCGGTATTGCTGCCGTACGTGGGGAATAATAAACGTTTCCTTTCAGGGAAATGCAATCCTATAGAAAAGCTCTCCTGACGGAGGGCTTTTTTGCTTTTGGGGGGCAAACATCTTTTCAGAAAAAGCGAAGGCTGTCTCGTTGCGAAACAGCCTCAGCCTTTGACTCTGAATCAAACAACGGTCGATTATCTTTTGGCAATCGTTTCCACAACTGAAGTATTATCTGTCGATAGATAGGCCGTTTTAATATGCAATATTCCATTCTGTTCGGCAGCATCGAAATACCAGCCAGACCCCATTTGCGACAATTCGGTTATCGTCTTCGCTGCTTTCATCTTCTTCCCATCGATTAACACCGATGTTGGTCCATTCGCGGTATGAATTTCAAGCAGATAAGCCCGTTCTTTCAATCGACCTTTAAAATTGCCCTCGGCTTTGTTGAAGATGACTTTTAGTGAACCTGTTTCGTTTTCCAAAACTTCGAATCGGGTATTGGCAAAGATGCCTTTGCGATGGTCGCGTGTCAGGCCGTCATCTTCGTACATGGTATAAACCGATTTTCCTGAGGGATAGATTGCCAGCGTAAGCGTGTCGGTAATACACTCCCAGTTGTACATCATCTGTTGGTGCATCGGAATAATGGCACCGGCACGGACGAAAAGTGGCAATTTATCGAGTGGAGCGGGATACTCCATTAACGTTGTTTTGCCATTGTATACTGTTCCATCCCAATAATCGATCCATTTTCCTTCCGGGAGATAAATACTGTCGCGTTTGGCCTCTGACAGATAAACTGGCGCAACCAACAAATCCTTTCCCAACAGAAATTGATACTTCACGGCATCGCCCCAGGTATGGCTGTCGTCGGGATACTCAAGAACCAAGCCACGAACTGCAGGGACTCCGGTCTGATTGGCTTCGTGACAAAGGGTGTACATGTAAGGGGTGAGTCGTTGTTTCAGCATCAGATATTTGCGGTTGATACTGGTAAATGGCTCGCCAAAGAGCCAGGGTTGCTTATCTTTAATTCCGTTTTTATTGTTTGATGCCCATCCTGACATGGTCATCAGTACCGGGGTAAAACATTTCCACTGAAGATCGCGGACGTAAGTCGAGTCGCTACCTCCAAAAATACCATCCACATCGCCGGTAGCACAGTTCTGTGCCGATAAGCCTGACCCAATTAAAGTAGGAATATGCCAACGAATGTAATCCCAAGTTCCCGACTGGTCACCGGTCCAGAGCACTGCATTGCGGTGAGAGCCTGTCCATCCGCAGACCATCCATACAAATCCTCGTGCGTTGCTGTTATTCTCGATACCTTCGTAGGCTGTACGAGCCCCGTCGATGGCAAACTTAAAACCGGGGCCAACCCAGGCCACATCGAGTTTACAGAGCCGTGTCCCATATTCACCCACTTCGCGGGCAATCTTATCCACTCCGCTTTCGGTCCACAATCCGGTATAGAAGCCTCGCTTATACAATTCACGTACAACGGAGTCGAGAGCTGTGTAGCCACAGCCATATCCGTCGTTGGGCAATATCCAACCGGTAGGCATACGGTTTTCGATATATTTGTCAGCAATCAGGCTGATAACACTAGGGGTTAACCCATCGAAACCGGTAGAGGTAGAACCGATGGTATTTCCCGATTTAGCCCCCCGGTTGTAACAGTTGGCATCGCCCATTCCAAGCGCCCAGCGGGGCATCAGGAATGGCTTCCCGGTAATATCGGTATAACTGTTCAGCAATTCTTTCAACGAATTGCCTACAAAATAGTAGCAATCGAAACGGCTCTCCTGCTGAGCCAGTCTCACAGTATCCATAAAAGCATACTCACCGACGGAATAGGTGTTGCGTACCGCTCCATAGCCTTTGCTGCTCATATAAAAAGTGGCAGGATTTGGATTTCCGCCATCTTCCCAATCATAGTCAACGGTCATCTTTATCACTTTGCCGCGGTGCGAGAAACGGCCATTCTGCATGCCACCGCCATAAAACTGCTCATCGTTTCCCCGTTTGAGATACTGGACAGTTTGCTTCCCATAGGTGATTCCATTATACTCTTCCCATACCAGTGTAGCGTTATCGCCACGATAAAGGGCAAACCTTAATGGTTGTTTGTAGGCCCGAAGCGACATCTCGGTCGTTTGCATCAGATAATAGTCGCCCTGATCGGACCACTTACAGGTCACAGTTTCATTCGGAGTATTAATAATCAAATCATTACCGGCAGGATTGGTAAATACGCCATCGTACGCCATCTCTAAGCGAAATATATCATTACGCAGGATTATCACTTTTAGGGCAGCCTGATTGCAGGCAATTTCGAACAATTGTTCGCCAGCTTTAAATTCAGTGATATTACCCAATTCGCAAGCTTTCGAATAAAGTTCCATCGAAAGGGTATCGTTCGAACGGCGCAAATCATCTTCCTTCCCGGTATAGAATTTTACTTTATGAACACCAATATCCGACAGATTGAGGTTTGGAAAAGCTACTCTAACAGTGTCAATAATACCGACGGGGTTCTTGGGCGAGGCTTTAATTGTAGCGTTCATCAACGGGCGCTTATCAAGTTGAAGATAACAGTCGGTATTGCTTGTTACGGCTTTGGCGCCCAGGTTCACAACCCTGAAAACCAACGAATCATTGGCCGTAAATTGGTTTCCTTCGGAACCGTGCGAGGCAATATCCAATGTCTGCCAGTCAGTTTCGAAGGCTTCAGAAAGGGTGATATCATCAATCATCCAGTACCATTGGTACATATCGCGCCACCAGAATCTGATATAAAGACTCTTCTGTCCGGCGGCCACACGGGTAATATTAATCTCGGAGTTTAGCGGGTTTGAGCAATCCTCACCGGGTTGAATTCCCTGTACAACATCGTATTCTGTCCAGTCGCGGCCATTATTGCTTACAGCAACAATTAATCCTGAACTGCCTTCGGGTTGTTGCCAGCTATTCCAGAAGAAGTTCTGCTGAAATTTAAGCACCACTGACTTTTGCGCCGAACAGTCGATGGCACCTGTTTGCAAATAAGCACTGGGAGCGATATTGGCTTTTTTCCATTTTCGGATATTTTTACCAACCCTCACGCCTGCTGCTATTTGCGCATGATATCCACGGCTTGCAGAGGCTATCGGAGGAGCCTGATAGTTACGGCCTTCTGAACCAGGATAGGGCTGGTCGGTTAGAAACCAGACAGAACTACTGTCGTTCATGGCTTTTGCAGTCCACCCATCGGGCAACTTGCCCGATGAAAAATCCTCTTTCCAAAAAATTTTACTATCAGATTGCTGAGCAAAACCGGCAATCGTTATCAGAAGAAGTAAAAAAGCAAAGAAATATTTTATCATACAAAAGAATGAGTTATATCTTCAGACAAATTACTGAAGGTCAATATTAAAATTACGAGATTAATTATTGGTTAAACAGATTCATCAGCAGTTTTATCGTTCGGTTATCGCCTGTCCAGGTTGAAGCCAATGTACGGGCCTCTTCTTCTCTGCCGGCATAAAGTGCATTCATCCAATCTGTAAGTTGTTTATCCTTTAATTTACTGGTCATTATTTCCATCACCCTATCGGCATCCTGCAATTTACCCGCTTGCTTGAGCGCCAAAGCATAAATAAAATCACCTTCGCCAAGCGGCTGTTCGGCCTCGTTTCGAAATTTTACGATTCGATCCAATGCCGTTGACATAGCAACCTTATTGTTCAACGAACGATAACACAGATAGGAAAAATAATCTTCAAGTCGCTCATCTACAATATATGGGCGACCAACGCCAAGGTTTTCGGGCCACTGACGGGCTAATGCGACTGCGTCAAGAGCTTTTCCGTATTGCTTCTTTCTCATCATTTCCAGCGCATGGCCGAAGTTGGCATTTCGCCAGATAACACGCCCCTCAGTTGCCCCTTCGTTGGGAAGTACATCAATTTTTTTCAACAAACTTACGCATGTAGCATAGCTTCCAGTCATCTCGAGCAGTTTTGCATGATGCAGACCAACATAGTAATTATCGGGATTGGTTTTTGTATTCCTACGGACAAGTTCCAGCGATTTCAGCGTGTCGCCTTTTTCGAGATAAAATTTCGAAGCAAACAGTTCGGTTCGCCAGTCGCTTCCCGCCAATTGCATCGCACGTTCCACATCGTCAGCCGCTTTAGGGTTGCCGGGTTCGTACACTTTGGAGCGAGCCAAATAAAATGGCGAATAATCGGGCTGGTTTTCACATGCGAGCCAAAGTGATTTCCCTTTCTCCTTGTCGCCGGCACTAAAAAGAAGCAGGCCTTCGTACCACTTGATTTTCCAGTTGGACGAAACAGAACCGGCCCATCGAAGTGGCTCCAGCATCGCGATTTGAGAAGGAAAAATCAGTTCAGCAGAAATTGAAACAGCCTTCTCAAGCTTTGTCTGCGCACGGTTGTTATCTCCGCTTCGGTGATGTAGAAAGGCTTCAAGCAACAACAATTGAGGCGACTCCGGAGCAATCGACAATAACTTTAATGCGTCGTCTGTACACCCTTTCTCAACATACCAACTGACATAAGTGAGCCAAGTGTCGATTGGAAATTCGTTTGTAATTACCTTCCCGATTGCGGCTTCACTATTGGCATCAGGTTGAGAAAGCCATCGTTCCAAGCGGACAAAATGGTTTAGCGGATCGGCAGCCTCCATTTGCGAAAGAAACTGCATCGATTCGTCGGCTTTGCCCAATTTTCGCAACGATATTATTCTCATCTGTTGCGCCTCCGAACCCAATCCGTTGGATAATAAACTCTTTTGGGCATAGCTCAAACTTTTATCATACTCTTTCTTAACCGCCGATAGGGTGGCTAATCCGTTGTAAGCGGCGCTTCGTATCATAGGCTGTCCCGATGCCAATGAAAAACCATCGATTGCCGAGATGGTATCGCCGAGTGCCAAACTCGCCAGCGCATAGTGCATATTGGCTTCGGCATCGTAAGTATCTACGGAGAGGGCATCGAGCGCATATTTCAATGCTTCGGCATAATTGGTTTTGCGATAGTGAACCAAACTCATCCCGTTCAGCGCAGGTACAAACCAGCGTTCTTCAGCCAGCGATTTTTGATATTCAGCTTCAGCTTTACCGTACTGGCGCTGCTTTTCAAGCTCTTTACCCATAACCCAATGGCCATAAGCGGATTGCCAGTTAAAGTCATTTGCCAGTTCTACCGGACGTTTGACTTCACTCTTTGCCGGGTTAGCCTGATAAAACAACCCGGAATTGAGATAGACGGCAAGCTCTTCTAATCGGCCATCGTATTCGAACGATGCAGAAAATGGCTGCAACGGGGTGAGTGTAAGTTCCTTTTTATATTGCACTCCCTTTGTATCTCTTACTTCAAGCGTCCCATCGACTCTTTCGTTGGGGCAAAAGGCGAGTTGTATCATATTTTGTTGCCGGAGCAGATTTACCGAACCTTTTTCATTGGCATAATTTAACCCATTGGTGCCCACTACCGGAAACCAGTATTCGGTCCATTCGTCGGTCGTGCCTGCCATAAAGCCTTTGTGTTTAAAGGGTGAAAAGGTACTTTCGGCAGCTTCCTGATTGAAAAGCCTTCCTGACTGCAATTCAGTGTATTGGCCATCGGTATCGGTCAGTAGTTTTTCCCAAATCATTCCCTGATCAGAGAGGCCCCAAATCCAAATCTTTTTGCCAGGTTTTTCATCATAAGGCGAGTAATGGCCAAACCCAAAATTGTCATTGTGCCAGAAA
>CAYOJD010000032.1:0-12370 GCA_964404205.1 uncultured Prolixibacteraceae bacterium | reverse complement strand
CATGATATGATTTATAGGTGCCGAAATCGTTGTTATCGTAGAACTGCAATTCGCGGCCAGTTTTATCTTTGGGCCACGAAAAAGCTTTTCCGTCATGACCAAGGTAATGGTTCCCCGGAAAAGCATATTCGAGTTTGCCGTCAGTTTTGAGGCCCAAATTGGTCCAGTGATAATACGATTGTTCTGTCATCTTCGAATTATCCCAGCTACACCGGGTCGAAAACCATGCCTTATCCGATGGAAGGTTTATCTCTACACTCCAGCGGGTACCCGACGGGAGATCAATGGCCCCGATAAAACAACTTACGCTGCCATCTTCATTATTTCGAACCAAATAATCGACAGGCGACGAGCATGTTGGCGCATGGCCAATTACACCAAAGTTAAACTCCAAACCGCCTGATGTCCAAGGGCCGCGCATGGCTATGTCGCGAAACTTCACCGCATGGTTGAAATAGATAAATTCCTTGCCTGTCGACTTTTCTACAGCTCCCCATATCTTTCCCCCAATATCGGGAGTAACCCAAAGTTTAATGTAGTCATTTTCCAGAACCACCATCTTGTGTTTTTGCATTTCGCCTTTTGCGGAATACCCGTCGAAGCGAAAATAGGGATAGATAATGCCCGTTTCGGGCACTGGGTTGGGATTAAAAAACGGATAGGTCATCAGTTCCATTTCCGTTTCGGTATAGGTAGCCCGTTGCGAATAAACGGGTAAAGTCAGCCAAAAACTAATAATCAAAAGAATGTAATGTAGCTTTTTCATGTTTAGTCTGTTTTGGATTCGTTTTCGTTATCTCCTTATGTTCAAGAATCATCTGTGCACATTGGGCCACAGTATAATCAAGAGTTGGAACAATCAAATCGTCATCTTCTGCCGAAGGAAGCTCAAACGGGGAACCAATCCCGGTAAAATCGTCCAACTGGCCGCTGCATGCCTTCTGATAATGACCTTTCACATCGCGACGGATGCACATTTCAAGCGGAGTATCGACATAAACCAGCCATAAATCGAAACCTGATGCCAATTCCCTGATTTGGCTACGCAGCGTCCTTGTTGGGGTAACGAGCGAGCAAATAACATCGAATCCTTTCATGGCCAGAAATTTGGCCAACTCAGCTGTACGGCGGATATTTTCGTGCCGGTCTTCGGGTGAAAACCCAAGATCGGCATTCATCCCCTCTCTCAACTCGTCACCGTCGAGTGTAATAACAGGGTTCATTTGCTGTTTCAGCTTATCAGCCATATCATCGGCAATAGTAGTTTTGCCTGCACAGGGCCGGCCGTAAAGCCAGATTATCCGTCCGACAGATGGGACCAATGCTATATCGTTTTTCATTTTTAAACCGCTAATCGTTTTTTTATCGAAGTGATAAGGTCATCCTGAGGTTTTCGCAACTTCATCCCTTCCGGGTCGGCCTGTTGATTGGCCTGGGCCTTCAGCATGCTGTTTTCTTGCTCAAAGGCCTCTATCTCTGTAGCTGAAAATACTTTCCTCTTGCTTTCTTCCGGAAACTCAAGTTTATAGCCAAGCTTTTCGAGTGTATCGCCGGCTACTGTTTCGAAAATCAGAATCTCTTCACCGGTAAGCTCTTTCAAATATTTTTTGCTATTGCTGAAAATAGGCCGGGCCACATTCTCCCACATTTTACCAGCCGTTGAGGTATTTCTGGATTCTTCGGATTGATAGTATTCAAAAATGGCCGAATCGTATGCAATATCGAGAGCACTGCTAAAACGCTTCATTTCGGTTTCGGGATTCTGTAACAATGCTTCGTAGCTCAACTCAAAAAATCGTGACGGAGCAATTTTTGCCTTTAATGCCAGACAAGCCTCCTGATCGGCTTTCCACTGCCGGGCAATGTGATAGGGATGTTTCTCTCCCACAATTGCTTTTCGGAACGAACAAGCCACGTCGCGTCCATCGCGGTAAAGAAAAAGATAGAGCGGATGAATTCCGTTAGCTTCCATCAAATCACTGTAGTGAACATTGGCCATACTTTTACAAAGCCAGTGCGAGGCCCCCTGACTGATGGCCATCTCTTCGTACACCGCCCTGAACACTTCTGTCAAATGCGGAATTCTACAGTTTTCCTGAATCTTCGGCCTATCGAAAACGACACCACCCCACGGAACGGGGTTCAGCTCAACCAGCGTACAAACATCGTCAATCAGACAGGCCATATTGGAAGGCTCTTCCAACTTTCCATAGATCGGCAATAACGGCAAAAAGCGTTGCAGCATATGTGGCGGGTGCGGTGCTGCAATCTGAGAATATTGATTGAGCAGCAACCGCAGCAAATTGGAGCCCGACCGCTGCGTGCCTATCATCTGAATTGCCCCTGTATTATTCATCGAATTCATTTAATGTATGTTAGATTTGATACAATAAAATTCCTGCCAATCCGGATAATGGAATCAGATAGACAGCATTGCTTTTAAAACGGATGAGCATGAGCAGCGCTACCGCAAAAATCAACCCTGTTGGCCAGGTTAGCGGTGCGCTTTTCCCAATTGTCCATGCTGCCGAGAAAATCATTCCGATAATAGCCGGACGCATCCCTTTGAATGCCGCCGTTATCACGGCTGAATCTTTTATCCGGTTCATAAAATGCGACATGAAAACCATTACCCCTCCCGGCGGGAAGAAAATTGCTACAGTTGCGACCAATGCCCCCCAAAAGCCCGCAATCCGAAAACCGATAAATGCTGCACTAATGAAAATGGGGCCAGGCGTTATCTGTCCCATCGCTATCGCATCGGCAAATTCATTAACTGTCAGCCAGTGAAGCCCATCAACAATCACCTGTTGCATTGTTGGAATAATCACATATCCTCCGCCGAAAAGCGTTAAACTCATTCCCGAAAAGGTGAGAAAGATAGTTTGCAAGAACTGATAACGCTCGTTGGCAACAATGCCGGGCAGCAACGGGAATAATATGAGCGTCAACAATAAAGTCAAACCCACAAAAAAGAGCCAATTTCTCTTCAGGGAGAAGGAAGGCGATTCAACTGCAACTGCCCGAACGCCAACCTCTGGCACCCGATAAAGAAGATAGCCTGCCAGTGCTGAAAGGGCAATGATAAAAAGAGTGGTCCAGAAGGAATGAAGAAAAATAAGCGACAGGCACGACAAAACACAGATGGCAATCTGTTTCCAATCTTTCACCTGTTTCTGAAACATCCCCACAGCCACGCCTATGATGACCGCAGCCACTGCTGGAAGAATCCCCGCAAAAAAATGTCTGAAAGAATCAATATGGCTATAATTGACATACAGCGATGCCAACAGAATAATCATCAAAAAAGAAGGAAGAACAATGGCCACCATGCTTACCAAAGCACCAGGTATCCCTCTTAAAGTGTAACCAATGTAAGCCACCACATTGAATGCCACCGGCCCGGGCAAAACCGATGCCAGCGAGATACCATCGAGGACCAGTTCATCTTTTATCGTTTTGTCTTTATCGACCATTTGGGTACGCACTACCGATATCAATGCCATAAAGCCCCCCCACGAGATGGAACCTATCTTCAAAAAAGTGAGAAAAAGGTACGTTAACGATATTGACTTACGGTTTTGCATATTCATCTACGGGTTTATTCCTTTTTTAAAATAATCTCCCTGAATTTCGGAGTATGCCACTTGTCGAGCAGCTGTTTGAAGAGCGCATATTCTTCCGGGGAAATAATTTCTTTATTGATATCGACAGTTCGGATTAGCTTCAGGGTGTTCCCATCTTGACCGAAATCAAAACGAACGTGACCTATCGCATTCGTGACATCCTCATTTAGTCCATTGACCAGTTTCATGTTATCAGGCACAACTATCGAATATTGGTACGATTCGCTAACCGGAGCGCTCATTTTCAGCGGAGTTTCCCTCTCGAAAGGTAAAATTGCCGGAGCCACGGCTGTCAATCCCTCTTTGCTTTCGGGTAATCGTACAAAGATGTAATCCCCCCGCTGAACAGTCCAATCTTTGGTTTCGATTTGCGACGAAACGCTCAAAAAGTTTGCAGAAAGAGAATCGGCCTTTCCATTGATGTTAAAATTTTTGTCCGGGAATAGGTTTTTATCGGCCAGCAACCGGTAGTAAGGAACAGCCGAATGGGAGTATTCGCTTGTAATTTTGCCTTTTAGTAAATTATCCCCTGAAAAGAGCATCTCGCCTGTAACTCTGACCTCCCGGGTTGGTTGTTGGGTATTGATTTGTTTGAAATCGGACTGCAACGACAAAACGATGTTTCCGGATTGAGCAGAGCCTGCGTCGTTGCTGTTTCGATGTGTTGCAGAAAGAAGCATTATCTGACCATCGGTTTCAACCTTCACCAAAGGCTCAGCCATCAAAAAGAAGGGCATATTCACGCCATCGATAAATGCCGGATATTGAAGGCAAAGCTCTGCGGCATAACCAAAAGAGCGAAGCAGCGAAGCCAACAGAGCCGACTTTTCGAACGGGGTACCGCTACCGCTAAGCCATACCTGTTGCGGATTTCGCGAACGGAACCCCAGCAAAACCGTAGGGATATTGAGTGTGTTAGTCTCACCAACGACAATCTCCTGTATTTTTAATATCTGCTGAACAGATTCCAACCCGACTGTTTGTGCCGTTAGATATGGAATTGCCTCGGGAACCAATTCGGCCGAATAGCCAACAGATTCGTTCAGCCAGTTTTTCACTGCAGGGGCATCCTTTTGAGTGGAGAATGCCAGTACCGGAACTGTTGGATCAATCACATCGTCATAATTCTCATGCAACTTTTGAGGCAAATCGGTAAAGTTCCAACGATAGCTGCGCATCCCATCTTTGGTTTTCACCTGAGGTTCTTGCGAAGCATTGACCAGTTGATAGTTCAATGTCTCCTCTTCGGGGAGCTCCACTACAATGGAAAGCTCTTCGATTGGGCAATCGCTTCCAATGGTTTCAATTCCTGCTAAGAATGGGACAACGTCGGGCTGCGTAACAACCGAATAACGACAGTTGATGGTAGCATTTTGCTCCAGGCCAGTGTGGGTAATAACCTTTTCGCGCAAGCGACTGTAAGTTTTTGATCCGGCTGCCCAACCTGGCAAAATATCGTTTACACCATTTTCCGGAACTTCTATTTTAGTGCCATCAGCATTAACCGTGAAGGCATATTGGATTTCTACTTTCTGAAAATCGGGATTATAGAAAATATGCGTATCGCCGTAGAGGCTCTGGATTGCACGATAAGTCAGCAATTTATGTTGCTTTTCGATAATTGTATGAATGCTTCCGTCGCGATTAAGCCGGTATGTCTTTGTCCATTTCAGATAAACCGCATCGGCATTCGGATAGCTTTTCCCACTCTGTTTTCCACAGGAGAACAATATCAGTAAAGCAATCAGACTATATAATATTCTTGGCTTCATTTTTCAATTTTTAAGATTACCGGGTTATCGATGAGCAACTTCTGCATTTTAACGGCTCCGCTGAACGATGGCCAATCTTCGATGGTATAAATTCGTTTATTGAACCAGGCTTTCGCTTCAACAACCAATTCAGTGCCATTCAGGTTAAAACTCCCTTCAAATTCGGCACCGCTACCTGAAATTTTTTCCATTTCAGGCTTCCACGCTACCGATACGTTCGATGGCAAAGTGGTTTTGTCGGTAATCTCAACACTTCGCGAACAGCCATCCCTGAACGGATAAGCTCGTTCGGATAATGAGAGGTCAAGGTTCAAATGGCGCATCGCCCCATCGAAAATCCCGGAAGAAGCCAGTGGTTTAAAAATGATCTCCTGGCTGGTAACCATAGCATAGTCGGGAATAACAAATTCGATTTTTAACTCAATTGGACCATCCATATATCGATATGGATTTGCACCGTAACTGGCACTAATAATTCGCGCCTGCGGGGTGATTTTCAGTAACTCGTTTTCGAGGTTTCGTTGCCAAAGTGCTTTGAAAGATCCTGTAAAAATTCGCCGTAAGGCAGCATCCGACTGCCCTTCGGCCGTAAAATGAATCTCACCGGTTAGTGCTCCGTCAGCCGATAGCTTTGAGTGTGCTGAAATCTTCACATAGTGGTTCTCGGGGGCCGAGATCGGCGTTTCCAACAGATCAGAGCCTTCAGGAATTCCTGGCAGGTAATTTTGTTGTTGTTCGGCACTCGACCATAATTCGCGGACAAAAGGAACCCAGGTTGGATCGAGCAAGTGAAGTTTGCCATCAGATAGTTTTACCACAGTAACTGAATGGTTGAATTGATCGGCAGGAATTAGATCGATTCGAGAACCAGCCATTGTCATGGCAGCATACGATTCGAATCCGGCCGAACGAAGCATTGTGACCAACATTCCGGCTTTGTCCTTGCACACCCCGCACCTGTCGCGAAAGTTGACACTGCCTTTATGGAGCGTATACCCCTCACCTTTCCCCATTGACAAGCCAAAATAGCGCAATTCATCGGCAACCCAGTGGGTCAGACGGCTTACAGAATCCATTTCGGAGGTAGCTCCCTTGAGAATTTCCTTCACTTTGCGATCAATTTCGGGAGTCGATTCAAAACTTCCATAATCTTCGTTTACCTGATAAAACCACTTCGATTTTGCAAACCAGTCGGGCGAAGTAGAAATCAACAACTTTGGGGCAACATCCGATTGGGCAACCATATTGGGCTCGTTCCTAAACGGCATGATATTATCAGCCGAAAAAGTGTAAATGGTCTTTTCGGCTCCTTTTTTTTCGTTAAAGGCCAGTTGGCCGTTATAGATTTTGTACTGAACCGATTTGGTGTTGGGGATAGCCACCTGATAGACCTTCTTTTGTACCGGAACATCGGACCAAAAAGGAACGATATCGTAAAAATGGCCCCGCATGGGTGGAATGTATTTAGAGTCATCGTCAGTTGGTTGCAATAAGGCGTAGGTGAAGCCTTTTTTCGACACAAAAACTTCGAAAGCATCCCCAGGTTCAAGCCTTCCAATTTCGACCATCTTTTGGCGGGCACCCCATAAAATGACACTTCCAGGTGCGGGATAGTCGACCTCGTCATTCAATGTAAATTCCTTTTGCTCCCCGTTGCGATAATAAACGACAATTCGGTTGATTTCGACATAAGCCGACAGAGGATCGTAATCGTAACGGAACGTGGCAAATTGTTTGGCACCCTCTGGGGTAAGAATTTTAACCAGCCGGTGTTCGTGATAGTAACTCAGCCCCGACTCGATCATATCGACTTTTGTAGAGTCGAAAATGATCACGGATGCCGAATGGGGAAATTGTTGAGCAGAACCGGCACCTTCAATCATCTTTCGTGAAGGCGCAGCCAGGCTTGAAAAGCAACCTATCACCAACAAGAGCACTAAATAGTTCTTCATTCGCCTTAATCTCCTTTCAAAATTTAATGTATAAATGGAGCAGCTCCGATTGTCAAAGCTACTGCAAGATAGTTACCAAAATCCAAGACTGCCCCATTTCTCTTCTCTATTTACAACATGCTATTTCACAATTAACAAAAATCCTTTACCGCCCGGAAGCGTGATGGGTTCGTCAGGTTTAAATGTAAGTTGCGGCTGATAGCTTTCTATTGCATCAGCTGTGATGGTAGCCGTTTCCTGATTAATGCCCAATTTTTCCCAATCGATACGGAGTGTTACCTGCAAATCGGTTGGCTCCCAATTGGCCAGCGCCACCAAGGCTTCACCTTTCTTTTGGTAGACAGTTGCCTTTGCTTTTTCACTGTTAACAGCAACCGGGCAGGAAGCATCCCAGTATCCGATCATCTCAGCATCCTGAATTCCGAATTTATCCCAGAACTTCCAAAGCGAAGCCGGGTTCCCCGACCATGGCGCACGGGCCGTCATCCCGTAAACCATTCCTCTCCATGGGTTTCCGCCATCCTGAAGCATCTCGCCCATCAGCCCGTAAGGAATTCCGGAAGTCTCTATCAGCCAAAAATCAGGCGAATTATTATAATTGAAGTATTCGCCAAACCAGTGGTGATCTTTAAATTGAAAATGCTCGAGATAGAGGTTCGCACTATTGGCAAATCCATCGCGGATATTGAACTGGTTGGCCGAATGGAGGTCAATCAATGCACCTGGATTCACACGTTTGAGGGTTTTGCGTACTCGCTCCATGGTGGTGCGATCGAACGCAATATCGTCGATATAAAGCCCGTCGATGCCCATATTGTTCACCAACCAGTTGAGTCCTTCGACATAAAAATTGTGCCAGCGCGAGATCCCTGTATTTACCAACGCAGCATCTTTTAACTCCGGAACAAACCAGGCCGCAATGTAATTGTCGCCAACATGCTCTTGCAACCACGAAAAACCGCCACCTTTCCCAGTCGAGAAAATCTCATCGTTCAAACTGCGGAGCATAAACAGTTCGGGGGCACGGTTGGTCAGTTCCCTAACGGTGTAATAAATCTTTACCTTCATCCCCTCGGCATGGGCCGAATCGATATACGATTTCATCAGTTGCGGCCGGAGAAAAGGATAATTGATGAAAGGATTAATGGTATTGGCATGGTGGATATTAATGGTATTGGCGCCGTACGCTTTAATCTCGGGAATCGGTTTGTAACTATGGTAAAAACGCTCTTTCCAATGCGACGCAATATCAAGCGGATGAAACGGGGTGACCAATAAATTGAAATAGAAGTGCAACTGCTCCCCCTTCTTTACGGTTCTGCCGCCGGAATAAGAACTTAGCAAAATACTTTTTTGATCATCTTCCTTGACCGTGATTCCTCCTTTGCCGTTGTTGTACCACGAATAGGGCATATTCAACGGTTTATTCAGATAGAAATTGGTGTTGAGCGGTCGCGAGTAGTTGGTATCACGAAAACGGGCCTGCAACCCAATATTGACATCACCAATCCACGGGCCATCCTGATTGTTCTCAACTTTCCACTTCCAGTCGGTTGATTCGGGACGAATACCTCCGGGTTTTCCCATTCCCATCATATATTTGGCCGCATCGGGCCTAAAAGGAATTTCAAGGCGGATATCGTCTATATCAATATCCTCGGTAGCTGTCAGCACCAGTTGATAATCGATATTGCCATCAAACTCCATTCGGGCATCGCCTTCCATCTTCATTCCTGAAGTTTCGCCGCCCAGTTCCCATTCAATAGCGCCGGTAGCCGTTTTGGTAATATTATAAGCCGACTTGTTCCATTGAAGTTCGTCTCCATTCTTTTCAACCACCAATCGAACAGGCGATTGCAGCAATTCGCGTGACTCCGGGACTATTTTGGTTACACTTCCCGAAAAGTGGCTCAAAATACTTTCGGGAAAACCACCGGCATTAAGTTTCACTTCGCGTCCAAGGCATTTGATACGATTCCCCACCAATTCGAGTGCCGGATATGGGGCAACAGTTTCGTCATCGTGGGCAAAGGTAGAGTTCAGCCAACGCAAACGGGTCATTGCCGATGGGTCGTTATCGCCGTGGGCAACAATGGTTTCATCGCTAACATTTAGCGTAAAGCGGATTACTTTTTCCTCGAGGTTGGCCGGTTTAACCTTTATTTCGGTAACATAACTCCCTGCGGCCAATGTTTCGGGAACTTGAACTCCAATCCATAATGGCTGTACTTTTCCCTTATCGACATCCAGTTTTTTGGTGAACGGCTTTCCTTCCCAATCCACTCCGCTTACATTGAAACAGGTAAAAGCCTCAATCCCAACTACACTTTTGCCCTGTTGTGTCAACGGAGCAAAAGTTATTTTGATATCGGAAGCCGCTGATTGAACAGGATAAAAGCCCAATTGAAAAGTAAAATATTCGCCTTTCATAGCTTCGCCGGTAAACGTTTTTTGCGGTCCGTCGGCTATCCATTTGGCTGGCAAATCGTTAGTCATCCTGATTGAGTTTTCACGCTTTTCAGGGAAAAGCAGATAACTGTCTGAAGCGTTCTTTTTCAACAAAGCCTCCACTTCTGATTGGGTGGCAATGATCTCCATCGGATAGAACGAATTAAACTGATCGACCGATTGAAACTGGACGACCTGAGCCGGTGCCACCTTTTTCAGGTTATTTTGCACCGATTTGGCTTTGGCCAACCATTCGGCCGAAGATAACTGTTCGAAAGGCGGATAGCTGTTTTCGGGATAATTTGAGCGGCCTCCGCTTTTATATTTCAGATAATAGACATAATATTCGTTGGAACCAACGGCCGGATGAAAAAGAATATCGCCGAACTCGCGGTTAATATTTACCGGCAACAAGTCGGTTATTCTATTGCCGGTTTTGGCTTCGACAATAATAATATTTTTCTTCCCGGGATCAGTATCGTGTCTGCGCCATTCGATGTGGGCCAGAGCTATATCGCTCTTTCCTTCAAAACGGATAACCGCCCTGTGGTTGCCAAGGGAATCGCCGTTCCAGTTGCCCGTAGCATACAATTCGGGACGATTTGGCGATGATTGGGCCTGTAATTCAAAAACCGCACTCACCAAAAAAAACAGAATAGAAATTAGTTTGATTTTTTTCATGATAATATTCTGAGATAGTCGTCAATCTTTATTATTAGCCGGACATGTTAAATGTAGCCGCAAGTTTGCAGCCCAAACATAAACCGGATGGATAACTTCGCATCACCAAAGTTCCGGTCTGAGTAAGTACTATTCCTTGATAAAGAACTTTTTCCACGTATCAGCTGGAACATATTCGGCTCTGTATGGAACATAAAACGAATTGAGTTCCCAGTGTACATTTTCTCCCGCTGACGATGTTACCAGTACTGTACCTGTTTTTGCACTGGTTTGCAACAGATTTCCGTTAGGAAGCAGATAGCTGCTGCCCATTCTCGAAGTATACTTATTCTTTGGAAGTGGCGCACATATTTTGTTGGTAGCCGTCCAACTTACGGTATCGAGTGTGAATGAAAGCCCTCGCGACTCTTTTCTGAACAACGAATTGTCCATCAGCATTAAATCTCCGTCAGAATTTGTGTGCGCCGTATGCTGGAACGAAAATGAATAAGTGGTATCCATCTTAAAGTCGCCATTTTTCCCAAATTTCCACATCACTTTGCCGGTTTTTCGGTTGATTTTCCAAACCTGATCTTCGACTGCCACAGATACCAAAAAATTGCTGTCACGATCGAACGAGAGCGAGTTCATGTGAAAACGGTCGTATTTATACTCATTAATATTTGGATCATTAGCAATGTTCCATTCATCCCAAACCGACCATTTCCAAATCTCTTTACCGGTTTTGTCAATCACCAAAATTCCGTCGCCACCCAATGTGTCGATACCTGCTCCCCCAACTTTCGACAAGTCGAATATTTTCTTAGGCCGGTAGAGGGTACAAATATTTCCATCGGCATCCATTAAAACATCGTGATGAATAACGTGATACTCAGGATTTGGCAGGGTTTTCATATCGAGTCGCCAAAGCAACTGACCATCCAATCCTACTTCGGCGATGGCGGTTCCGCCGGCAAAGCCTATGCTTCCGCGCCGCATCGGTACGTGCAGTTCTTGAATAATCTCCGCATTACTTTTAGGAGTATCGTCAATCACATCAAGTTTAACCGGGCGTAACATGGCCAGAACGGTACCGTGCCCTGTAAGCCGTGCTGCACGAACCCCGATATCGTCTATCTGCCAATACCACCTGATAGCCCCTTTGCCATCAACCATGGTAACATACCCGGGAGTCCGTCCGAAGCAAAGCATCACCAGTCCGTTGCCAAGAGATGAAGCGTCATGCGGATTTTCTTCCTTGACCCAGTTGTAAACCAGCCATGGCGATTGCTCCCGTGTGGTAAATGACAATGTTTTGGAATATTTTGGGATGGTGCCTTCAACTACAATCTGGTAATCGTAGGTCGTATCGGTTTCGAGTAACAGCAACGGAATCTTGAAACTATCAGATACTGATGTTGCCGGGGTCATGTACTTGTCAGACGAACCTTTAATCCAATACCTGACATATATACTGGCAGGATGCTCAAGGGTAATCTCGAGCTGATTTTGAAAGGCAAGATTTCCGGGCGAAGTGAGCGTAACGCTTTTGATATTGTTTCCTTTGTCCTTCAACAACAAAAGTGCGACGACCAGTAAACCAACCAACAGTATTCCTCCAACAACCTTTTTGAAACTTTCGGGCATCTTCATAAAATCAAAATTCTGACTTACAACGTTGATTGAGAATAACCGCCGGGTATTTTTATGGGCCCCGGCGGTTTTTGTTTCTCATCGAATATTGTTTACAAAAAGAGTAAACGATAATACCAGTTTAACATTCAATTCATCAGACATTTGTCAATAAATGACTTTTGTCTGATGAATTGAATCTATACGACTATGGCAAACGATTCGGATTTTCGGTTGACATATTCTTGTTTAACTGTGCATCGACCAGCGGATAAGGGAA
>CAYOJD010000031.1:0-27301 GCA_964404205.1 uncultured Prolixibacteraceae bacterium | reverse complement strand
TATTGACAATATTTTCTGTGCAAAAATAAAATTTGTTTTTGGATAATAAAAATTTCAGTTAAAATATTTTGCCAATAGCAAATAATGCCTTTGTAAATAATTGTTAATTTTTTTAGTTTTGCATAAAAAAGTACTCATGGGAAGTAACAGCGGAATTCTGGGGATAGTTTACGAAATGAAAAAGAAGTGTACCCTTATCGACCAAGAGTTGATGGAGCGGTTAAATCTTTCGCAGTCAGAGCTTCAGTTTTTTAACTCTCTCGACAATTGTACTGGGATTAGCAGTCCGGAACTGGCCAAAAGTATGGGGCTTTCGGCATCGCGTATAAGCCGCGTGGTCGATAAGTTGGTAGTTAACGGTTATCTCGACCGAAATATTGATGCTACCGATAGGCGTGCCATCACGCTTTGCCTGACTGACGCCGGAAAAAGTATCAAAAATGAGATTGACAAGGGGCGAGTCGAATGCGAATCACGTTTGCTTCGGGTTATTCCTGAATCGGATATTGAAAAATTCAGGGATATAATTGCTAAGATTGTGAAAGAAATGTAGCATACGGTACAAATTCAAATAGTAAGGCAAAGTTTTATTCTTGATACATATTGTTAACAAGCGAACAATTGCTTATTCAAGATTGTTTTTAATGTATCATCGAATTCTTTTTTTAAAACTTAGTGAAAGAATAAGAATGGGTCTTCTATGAATTGGTTTTACCTGATTTCTTGCATTGTTGCTACATTAGCTTGTATCGGCCATTTTGTAATTGGTTACCGAAAATACTTAACGCCGGTTTTGCTGTCGGATGCAGACATGTTTTCAAAGCGAACAGCGCTTAGTTTATATCATTATATGTCTGTTTGGATGGTTATTACTGCAGTTGTAATGATGCTGTACACCTTTGATTGGCCTCCCTTTGTAGCAGATAATGATTTTGTGGCCAAATTTATTGGTCTGGTTTATGCCGGTTTTGCTTTGGTAAACCTTCTTTCAGCCATAAAGGTCGGCATATTTCGTCTTTTTCAATGGATCTTTTGGGCCTTGATTTCTATTTTTGCGTTTCTTGGTTAACACGCTGAAAAATTAAAAAGCCAAAGCAGCATTTATCGCTACTTCGGCTTTTAGGGAATGCGTTATTTATATTAACTCTTTAGGATTCCTTGTACATCAACCCGATTTTGTCGAACAACCAGAAGATTAGCGATAGGGCCACGCCGATAATTGCAGCAAAAGCCATTCCTTTTAATTGTACGGACCCGATATTGATAGAAGCTCCGCTGACGCCAACGACAAAGCAAATTGCGCCAAGTACCATGTTGCGGTTGCGGCTAAAGTCGACTTTCTGTTCAACAAACATCCTGAACCCCTGTACGGCAATTACACCATAAAGAAGTATGGTTATACCTCCCATTACCGCATTGGGAATGGTTGATATTGCGGCTGATACTTTTCCAACAAGCGAGAAAGCGATAGCCAGAATGGCAGCGCCACGGATAACCCAAACAGAGTAAACTCGGGTAATGGCCATAACACCAATATTTTCGCCATAAGTTGTATTGGGGGGTGAGCCGGCAAAACCTGAAAGGATATTACTGATACCATCGCCAAGCAGCGAACGGTGTAAGCCGGGTTTGGCCATCAAATCCGATTCTGTAATCTTTCCGGTAACAATCAGGTGGCTAATATGCTCGGCCAATACTACGATGCAGGCCGGAGCGATAATGATAATGGCATTCAAATCGTAAACAGGCGCATGAAATTTAGGCAAAGCGACCCAGGCTGCATTGCCAATAGCGGCCGTGTCAACCATTCCCATAGCCAGCGCAAGTAAATATCCGGCAATAACGGCGAAAAGAATAGGAATAACAGCCATAAATCCACGGAACATGACTGAACCAATGATTCCGACACAAAGCGTGAACATGGAGACAATTACTGTATTGGTATCCATCACAAAGGGAGCAACAACATTGCCGGTAGAGGTAGGCCACGGGGCAAGACCGGCTTGTTGAGCGGCAACAGGTGCAAGTTCGAGGCCGATAATAGCTACAACTGCACCCATTACTGCCGGTGGCATAACGACATCAATCCATTTGATCCCCCATTTCTTGACAACGAATGAGATGATGACAAAAAAAAGTCCGAAGAAAATAAATCCGGACTGAGCATGGTTGAAACCACCGTAAGAGCTGATGATAAGCAGCGAAGGGGCTATAAACGCAAAACTCGAACCCAGATAAGCGGGGATTCCACCTTTGGTTACCCAAGTGTAGATGAGCGTTCCGATGCCATTCATCAGAAGCGCAATTGCCGGATCGACACCCAACAGGATTGGAACCAAAATGGTGGCCCCAAACATCGCCGTCAAATGCTGAAAGCTGAGCGGTAAGCTCTCAAGAACTGGAAGTTTCTCGTGAATACCAATAATTCGTCGTGCCATTTGCAGTTTACTTTAATTGTTTAAGATTTAGTTAATAATAACCGATTTTTCAAACTTCGTGAAATTAACACAATGTTTGATTGTTTTTTACATTTTGTCAGGATTTTTATCCCCTTTTTTTACACACGGCATTTTCAAAGCCCCATCCGAATCAGGGGTGCTAAGATAATCCTGTATTTGTTGATTTTTCGACAATTATTAATAAAAACGTCGTTGAAAGGAATTTCTTTATGGGTTTTATTTGACAATTAGTAACTTTTTGTTAATTTTTGCAAGTGATACGAACTCGAGATGATTAAGCGAAAAGGGGCAAAATTAGGTTTACTTACCCGAAGTTTTATTATATTCGTATTTCTCCAATCAACAGTGGGATTTGCTCAAATTCCACAAAACACAATATCGCAATATTCCGTCATCGAAGGATTGCCACAGAGTACTGTTAATTGCGTTCTGCGTGACAAAACCGGATTTTTATGGGTAGGCACTTGCGGAGGGCTAAGTAGGTTCGATGGAACTAATTTTGTTAGTTTTAGAAGTCATCCCGATTCAAAAAATTCAATCTCCGATAATTATGTCAGATGGCTGCATGAGGACAACGAGGGAAATATCTGGATTGGAACTGAGTTGGGGTTAGATGTTTGGCAATCAGAAAATTCGTCGATTCGTAATGTGGCACGATATCCTATTCCGAATAAAAAAAATTGGTATATTCCATTTTATAGTGACACAGAATGGCTTTTTTTTGCCGATGGTGAAACTGGGATTTCTAAAGTGAACATTCAGACCGGCCAAATTGAGAATGTTCTAAAAACCGATAAGTGTCAGTCGGTTACCAATATTACTGCCAGCGATGGTGAATATTGTTGGTTGTTTGCCTATGGCAAACGCACGCTGATTCGGTTCTGCAAGAAAACGGAAAAGATTGACTTTTTCGATGTTCAAATTAGTTTTGATGCTCTTCTTGAGTTATTTACAATAGATGGAAATCAACTTCTAATGGGAACCAACCGGGGGCTATTTCTGTATAATCCGGTGAAGAACAGTTATACCGAGATTCGCTTGCCGGTTGAAAACCCGGTAGCCCAATTAGAGGGGCTCAGTCGCGACAGTAAGGGAGAATGGTGGATAGGTTTTCAAAATAACCAATTGCTGGTTTGCGACAACCATTTCAACGTACTTCAATCATTTGTTTATAACAGTGATGCAGAAACAGGCCTTTATCCAACCTCAATCAGCAGGATATATTGCGACAGAGATGAAAATGTTTGGGTGGGAACCGACGGTAACGGTCTTTTCAAGATTAACCTGTCACTCAATAAATTTCCACTGTTTCGATTTAGTTCAGCTAATCGAAATCAAATCAACTTTATTCGCAGTTTCCTGAAAACCAGCGATGGGAGATTGTATGTGGGAACATACAACAATGGCCTTTTTGAGGTTGATGTCGATAATAACACATTTCAAGAAATTGGTTGTGGAACGACATCCCAATCCCCTGAGAATACCATTGGAATTTTAAAGCCCTGGCCGAGTGGCGGGATATTGGCCATTACCAGTAATGGTGCCGTTATTTGCTATCCACAGCAGGATTATGCGGAGTTGGTAACTGATGTCACATCGCATCGCTGGTTTAATAGTCGAAGGATATGGTCTGTTGAGATGCTCACTAATGGTAAATATCTAGCTGCAGGAGCAGGTTTTGCCCTGTTACTAGATCGGGATCAATCCGGAAAACCGGTAAGTTGTCTTATCGATTCTTTTCCTAAACGAATTATTAGCATGGTAAACATTGGTGGCGATACGCTTTTTGCCGGTTTGATGGATAAAGATTTTGCCATTATGGTTTTCGAAAACAATCGTTTGAAGTTTGTCGAAAAGTCACCCTTGCCCGATAAGTACAGAAATGTATTCTTCAGAAGTTTTTTTCACGACAAAGCGGGAAATGTTTGGGCTGCAACCGACTATGGTTTAATGAAGCTGAACAGGGCCGGTGAGTTCATTCAACTGCTCACTGGAAATGATGGTCTGGTTAGTGATAATATTTATGGAATTTTGGAGGATAGCGATAGAAATCTCTGGCTGTCAACCAACAATGGCCTTTCGAAATTCTTACCCGACAAAAATCTTTTTATCAATTATCGTTTAAGTGATGGACTTCAATCAGAGGAATTTAATAGTGGCTCTTTTTACGCCAACGATGGAACCATGTACTTCGGCGGGATTAATGGGTTCAATTATTTCAACCCTGAAAGTATCGAAACCAATCAGCGTCTTCCAAACATTGTTTTGACCAGTTTTACGGTGATAGGCGACAACGAAATTTTTGCTCCCGAAATCCAAAAACAGGAGGTTAAACTAACCTATGACCAGAATTTTATTTCTGTTGAGGTTGCAGCCTTGGAATTGACAAATCCAAATTTAAACGAGTTTGCTTTCTTCCTGAAGGGATACGATAACCAGTGGATAGCCACTGGTAGCCGAAGTTCGATCCGATACAACAACTTACCCCCGGGCGAGTTTCAGTTGTGGGCGAAAGGTTCAAACTGCGATAAGATGTGGAGCGAAGAAAAAATGCTATTAAAAATTGTCATTTCCCCTCCATTCTGGCGGACTGTTTGGTTTGTTTCGCTCCTTGTGTTGGCTGGATTATTCGTTATGTTTCTGTTGGTCAGGAGTTTGATTAATCGAAAAGTGAAAAAAAGATTGGAAGCGATTCGCCGTAAACAGGAGATTGATGCATTGAGGGCACGAATTTCTCGTGATTTGCATGACAGTGCCGGAGCCACACTCACCAAAATATCGATGATGGGTGAGCTGGCAAAACTCGATCTGCAAAAAAAACAGGATATCTCGGGTCGTCTCGATTTGATAACTGCTTCATCGCGATCGTTGGTTGATAACTTTGCAGAAATAATCTGGGCCACAAATCCGCAACACGATAATCTGGCCAGCCTTCTGAGCTATATACGAACTTTTATCTCTGAATTTATCGATGAGATCCCGATTCAGGTTCTTTTCGATTTTCCTGAACCTGTCCCGGATTGGAATCTGAAGCCAGATATTCGCCATAATATTTTCCTGATAATCAAAGAATCTGTAAATAATTCTGTTAAGCACAGTAAGGCAACGATGTTATGGATTTCTGTTAAGGCCGAAGATAGAATATTGCAACTGAAAGTAACAGACAACGGTATCGGGTTCGATTTGGCCAGCATTCGTCAGTTTGGTTGCGGAATCCATTCGATGCAACACCGAGCCGAGATTATCGGTTCGGCACTATTGGTTGAGAGTACTCCAGGAAAAGGAACGACAGTGGCATTAAGTTGTCATTCCTATTGATATCGCACAAAAATGCGATTGCCATCTAACACAGATTGGTGTAACATTGTAAAAAATAGGCTAATGATCAAGGTCTCGATAGTCGAAGATGATTGTGAAACCAGAACGTTGATTTCAGAATTATTAAAATCAGACAGTTCCTACTGTTTGGTAGGGGATTATGGTACTGCCGAGGATTATCTTGCTTGTTTTGCATCACATTTGCCCGATGTTGTTATTCTTGATATTCATCTTCCGGGAATCAGTGGAATCGATTGTTTGAAAAGAGCCAAACCACTCTACCCAGATATTCAATATATCATGTTTACGGTTTTCGAAGATGATGAGTCTGTTTTTGAGTCGTTAAAGGCGGGCGCTACTGGTTATTTGTTAAAAAAGACATCACCATCAGGAATTTTCGAGGCCATTGAAAGTGTTTATAGTGGAGGCTCGCCAATGAGCCCGTTGATTGCCCGCAAGGTAATTACCAGTATGCAGAAAACAGCCATTGCTAAAGCCAATCCGCACGTGGCTTTGCTAACAGCCCGCGAGAATGAGATACTTCAGGCATTGGCCAGAGGTTTGCGCTATAAGGAGATTTCCGATACATTTTTTATTAGTATGGATACGGTGAGAAGCCATATCCGAAAGATTTACGAAAAGCTTCAGGTAAACAGTCGTATAGAGGCTGTCAACAAAACAACCGGCCGTCACTCTTAGCCAAGAAAGATAGAAAAATCACACAAAAATGCGATTGACGGCCTCGACCATTTGGGCCAATTTTGTTACGACCAGTCGTCAGTTAAAAACTGGGGGGAATCAATAATACCAAAAAACTTTTCTGCTATGAAAAAAAATCAGCTTATCAGATTTGCTCAGTTCCTAAGGACCGGCAAAAAATTTGCTCTTGCATTAATATTCATTCTTTTAGCTTTTTCGGCATTGTATGCCAAGGATGCAACATTCAGGGAGATACAGAGCATTCAGATGCCTTTCGAGGCCACACAGAAATATTACGAACACACTTCCGATTTTAAATTCTTCCTTTGTTCAACCAAAGAAGAGATGTTGATGATGGATGGTATTGCCGGAAAGATTCTTTGGCATATCAACTTCGAAAAGGAATTTAAAAACGAAAAATTCTCTAACCAATTTTGGAACAAAACGGCCAATGTTGTTTTACTGTTCGACGAAGACACCAAGAAAGGAGTGGCAACGAAATATTTTATAGATGGAAAAACCGGCAAACAGCTTTGGACCAGCGATAAATATGTTTCAGATTTTGGCCAGTACGAACTTTCGTATGGTTTTAGCAATTATTACGACGAAGAAACCAACAGCGTGTTGCTGCCAACCAAAGAGAGTGTCGATTTGGTTGATGTAACCACTGGAAAAACAATCTGGACGAAGCCGATCAATCTGACCGGAAAATCGAAGGAGTTCAACTGCTTTATTATGAACTATTATAATCTTGTGAAAATAGTTACGGGAAAAGAAGATGAAGCTTATTTTACCACGACTGACGGGAAAGAGGTGACCGATATTGAGCCATATTTCAACAAGAAAAAATTTATGGCAGACCGCTTGCATGCCACCATTATCGATATCCCCGATAAAAATATGTATGTGCTGATGCAGGGAGAAACCAATCGTTTTCTGAGCATGGTTGGGACCGCAATGCCCAAATGGAAGATGTATTTCAAAGGGTACGATGCCAAAACCAACGAATTACTATGGAGTAAACAATATAAAATAGCCTACACTTTTGACATGGTTGATTACTCTCCTCTGGTGAAAATGCTATACTCCGACGGAAAACTTTTTGTTGAACATGAACCAAACCTAAATAATAATTCAGGGTTGACTGTGCTTAATGTAGATAATGGGGAGATGCTTTGGGAAGCCTATTTTTCGACAAGCGAGATTAAAAATTCGCTGACTAAAGTTGTTCTAACACCATTCCCCGCGCCAAGTCCCGAAATGGCTGACGGCAAAACCTTTGTTGTGAACAAGATTAAAAATATCGTCTCGTGTTACGATTCTGAAACGGGCAAAAAACTTTGGGATTCAGAAAAATATCCTGACGCTCAGAAGATTCCTACATTAATTGCTGCTGACGGATTGGTAATTATGGTTCATGGGGGCGATGCCATAAAATGTGTTGGCCATGTACAGAGTAGTGGCCCAACAATTTACAATCATGAATATAACAACAAAGATAAATATGGGATTATCGCTTATAATGCAGCCACGGGCAAGGTGGTTTGGAGTAACGAAACCATTGGGAAAGAGGCTAAAGACAATTTCGGATATGTGGCTGGGATGGAACTCATCGGTGATAAGCTGTTTTGCGCAACCGATAAGAATTTCTTTATTATCGAGCCCAAAACAGGAAATATATTAAACAGTACACCGGTATCGAAAGAAAAACTCGGAGATGCCTGGCGAATGTTTTATTTCCCTGAAAACGAGAAAATTATTGTGAATTGTGATAATGGGATTATCAAGATTGACAGCAAAACCGCAAAAGTTGAGGGAAGGCTTGAGATTAAGAATATTCCATATTTCCCGCCTACCTATAGTTTGGATGTTAACCCACTTAACCTTTACGAGGACTATGCCATTATCATCGATGGAGATCCCGAGAAATTTAAGTTCGATAAATTTGCTTCAATCGATCTTGATGCGATGGCCGTTCGGGGAACCGATGATGCTTATCTGATTTTTGACTCTAATGACCATTTTGGTGAAAATGCCGAGATGTTTTATAAACTGGAGAAATCGAATTTCAAAATTTATAAAGTAAAATAGAGATGAAAAGAAGTTTAACGCTCGCTGTTGTTTTGATGCTTTTGGGAATAACAATCTATGCCCAGGGAAATGCAGTCAAAATAGGGGATCAGGTCTGGATGAAATACGATTTGGACGTTGTACGTTTCATCAATGGGGATCCGTTGTTAGAGGCAAAAACAATTGATGAATTTTCAGCGGCAGGCGATGAGCAAAAACCTGCCTGTTACAAAACGGCAACAGGGGCATATTTTTACAATTGGTACGCGGTAAACGATAAGCGAGGATTGGCACCAAGTGGCTGGAGTATCGCTTCAACAGCCGATTGGCAGAAATTGGTTGATTTTTTGGGTGGCAAAGAGCAGGCATACGTTAAGATCGAGTCGCTGGGGTTTAATATAGATATGATTGGGATGATTAGCTATTTAGGACTTGATTTTGTCGATTTGGCATCCATGTGGTGGTCATCAACGGCATTCGATGATACTTCTGCCCGTGTAACCATGTTTGCATTGGGAAATCTTCAGCCAGAAGCTGCTCCAACGGAATTTAAATGGGGGCTTTTGGTTCGATGCGTGAAAATTCAGGGGAAATAGTGATTGAAATTTCTTTATAATACAGAACCAGCATTAAACCGGGATCAAATGAGAACCAAACGAGTGTTTATAATTACTTGCCTGCTGATTTCTTCATTGTCAACGTGTTATTCGCAGGTGGTTAAAGATATTGAAGGCAATATATATAAAACGGTTAAAATCGGCTCTCAGGAGTGGATGACTGAAAATCTTAGAACTACAAAATACAATGACGGGGAGTCAATTCCTTTGATTGTTGACAATAGTGTATGGGGCAAAGGTGAAAATGCCGGGTATTGTTGGTATCATAATGATGTAACATTTAAGAAAGAATATGGGGCTTTGTACAACTGGTACTCAGTAAATTCCAATAAACTTTGCCCGTTGGGCTGGCATGTTCCGGACGATGAAGATTGGACGGCCCTAACTGACTTTTTAGGCGGAGAGATGAATGCCGGCGATATGCTCAAAGCTGACAGTGGAATTTGGGATGAATCTGGTCAAGGTACGAATGAAACTGGTTTTACCGCACTTCCCGGCGGGAAACGTGATGGAGATGGTGAGTTTGCGGTTTTTGGCGAATTTGGTTATTGGTGGAGCGCGACGGAATTCGATGTTGACAATTCCTGGGAACGGAGCATGCGTTATTCTGATAGTGATGTTTTCAGAACTATTTTTAACAAACGATATGGAATATCAGTCCGTTGTCTAAAAGATTAATTATTCGCTTTTGGAATAATTTCGGATAAAGTAGCGTAGCCTTTTATATTGTACTATTGTAGTGGTTAAAGCAATGCGAAAATCTAGATTCCTATTGTGAATTAAGTTATTATGTCAAAATTGTTAATGATTTGATGCGGGTAGGCGGAGTAGTCGTTGCCAGAAGAATTGACAATGACTATTTTTCCTGCCCGTGCCTGTTCAGCAGCTTTAATCCCCGAAAAAGAATCTTCGAAAATAATGGTGTCTTCGATTGGAAGTGCCAATCTTCGGGCTGCAATCAAAAAAATATCGGGTTCCGGTTTCCCGGGAAACGAGCCATCGTTGTACACAATTAATTTACGGTCGAACCACTGTTCCAGCGGCAGATAATCGAAATAGAAATCAATGTTTTCAATCCCTGATGCCGTTGCAATGGTAAAGGGGATATTGTTTATTTTCAGAAAGTTGAGATATTTTTCTACTCCGGGTGCCAGCCCCAATGCTTTTTTACGACAGATTTGCTGATAAATACCCTCTTTCTCCAGGATCATTTTCTCCATCTCGCGGTTCGACAATGGTTTATCCAGAATAGAACGCAGTATATCGTGGTTCATTTTGCCATGCATCCGTTTATCTTTTTCCTCATCGCTTAGGTGGATGCCATGTGTTTCGAGAAAAATATCCCACGCCTGGTTGTGCAGCGCCGTATCCCAAAATAGTGTTCCGTTAAAATCGAAGATAACTCCTTTATAACCTGTTATCATTTGCTGTTGTACCGTTTATGTCTCAATGAAAATATCGTAGTCGGCCAGTAATCCCGGCAGGCCGGCGAGCGAAAACTGCGCCTTCTTTATTTTATTATTTGCCGGATTGATAGAATAGTGGATGGCTTTCCGAAAATCGGCCTTTTCGAGACGGGTCTGTTCAAATATTGCCCGGCTGAGGTTGCATCCATCGAATGTTGCCTGGCTGAGGTCGGCTTCCGTGAAATCGACCTCTTCAAGGTTCGAATCCCTGAAGCAACTCTTTTTCATTGGCAATTTATAAAACGAAGCATGAGAAAGGTTGCATTGCAGATAAGAAACATTGAAACCAAACTTGTTACACGAATCGAATTGTGTGCCGATCAGCTTGCAGTTGGTAAATTGCACATCCCCGAAAACGGTCCCAACCAGCTTAACCATACTCAGGTTACAATCTGCAAACTGACATTCGAGAAATTTAAAGCCCGATAAATCGCCCCCTGCAAAATCACACCCATTGAAGGTGCAATTGGCATATTCGCCTCTGGCTAATGCAACGCCAAAATTGTTTTTATCAAAATGTTGAGCCTCAAAAATGGGAAAAATCATCGATAAAGGTGTTAAAAATGTTGAATTTGCTGAGGCTAATTTATCGAAGTTTCCGATTGCCCCGTAAAAATATCCTAACTTTAAGCCATTTAATTGATATTAAAATGTCAGGTTGATGAGAATCACGGTTTTAGATGGAAGTATGAATGGATGGTCAGACGATTTCTCAGTTTATACGAAAGCGTTGACAATCAAACTTGGCGAAAGTCATATTGTTGATTATTACCATCTTTCATCGATGAATCTTCAGTATTGTACAGGCTGTTGGAGTTGTTGGTGGAAAACGCCGGGTATTTGTGCCATTAACGACGATGCTCCTGCAATCTTTGCTTCGGTAATGGCTTCCGACTTTTTGATTTTCGCTTCACCGTTAATTGCGGGTTTCACAAGTTCGGCGCTCAAAAAGATAAACGACCGTTTTGTTCTCCTTTTGCATCCCTACTTTCAAATTGTGAAGGGCGAGATGCAACACCGAAAACGATACAATCGTTATCCTTCGTTTGGATTATTGATAAAGAAGGAGGCTGATACCGATGAAGAAGACTTGGAGATTGTCGAGGATCTATACCGGCGTTTTGCCCTTAACTTTCATAGCGATTTAAAGTTTATCAAATTTACAGAAGAGGATACGATAGATGAAATCTGCAATGAAATTAGCCATTTTTAATGGCTCGCCCCGAAACCGGAACAGCAATTCAAAACTGCTTACCGACCATTTTCTGATGGGGTTTGCTTCGGTCAGGAAAGATGAAGTTCCCGTATGTTTTCTGGCGAATGTACGGCAGATGAGTAAACATTTGGAAATTTGGAGAGAAGCCGATACCGTAATTCTTATTTTCCCGCTTTACACCTCATCGATGCCCGCCATTGTAAAACTTTTTTTTGAGCAGATTTATCTTGAAAAGTGTTCGGACAAAAAGATTGGTTTTATTGTACAATCTGGTTTCCCTGAAATCATTCATTCCGTTTGGATTGAGCGCTATCTCGATAAACTGGTCAGGCGGCTTGGGGGCGAGTATCTGGGAACAGTTATTAAAGGTGGGGTAGAAGGGATTCAGGTTCAGCCACCAATAATGACCCGTAAAATCTTCCGTAACTTTTTTGAGTTAGGCGCTTGTTTCGCTACAACCGGAAGGTTTTCGTACGATATTGTCAAGTCGATGCACAAACCTTATCAGTTGTCAAAAGTTACACTTTGGGTTGTTAATATAATGAATTGTTTGGGTTGGTCTAACTTCTACTGGAATATGAACCTGAAGAAAAACGGAGCCTACAAAAAACGGTTCGATAAACCCTATCAATTTCCCAATCGATAAGATTTATTGCGATTGGTTTCAAAGTAGATTTTTGTCCACCGAAGTGGCAATCAGATTAAGTAAAAACTGAACGGCAACCGGGTCGTAAGTTGACAGTTCCGGTTGATTGCGCAGTTTTTTTACGCTTTCGTCAAGGCGGCCTTCCGTTAAGATTCCACAAAGCACAATGGTCCCATTCCCATTTTGGGCAGCAATTTTAACCACAGGTGCAACTTTCTCTCTCTTTTCAGATTTGATTAGCGGCTCGATATCGATTTTGTTTCCTTTTACCCTGAAACCCGCGGTGTGACAAATATTTCCGTTAAGGCCATTCAATTGCCCGAACTGGTCAGCAGGCATATTAAACAACATCTCTTTATTGGCTATTTGAACTATCTCGCCTGGCTCGTATTCACTGTCAGGTGACGCTGAAACGGATAACGGCAAAGTAACCGTTGCTGATTCACCATTTGCCCCAAGTGGCTGAAAGTCGAGAAATATAACAGTCATGCTTCGTCTTAATGCTCGTTCAATCAAATTAATTGTCTCTTTTTCTCCACGGATATAGTTTTGCCATGTTTTTTTACCGCACAGCACTATTTGCCCCCACGAGATAGAGGGTGCCTCAATTGCCCATTTCTCGACAAAATGATGCAACTCGGTTTCGCCCTCGGGAACCGTGACCAGAATCTTAGCCAATAATTTCGGTTTTGCAGGTTCGGTTACGAAGAATGGTATGGCAGGTAATGGATGGGCGAAACGATTATTGTTGCCGTTGATTGTGAGGATATAACTCCCGCCTGCCGAAGGAGCGTTGGCCATAAGCGATAGCTTAACCGGATGATTGGCTCCGGCCTCAATATTGATTAAACTATTCCAAACAACCTTTCCTGTTTGATCCCGTATCTCGAGAGGTATTGTTGATGCTTTGGCCGATTGGGATTGATTGGTGGCTCCAAAATCAAATCGGATTAACCCTCCGGGAACATAGTTCCGATCGGTCATCTGAAGGTTGACGATAATTTCGTCAGCTTGTCCAAATACCGGGGCCAATGTTCCCGAAAGGAAAATCAAAATTAACGAGAGCAATATTTTATTGATTTGGATCGCCATAAGTGTACGACATGAATGCAACATATTTCCCGCAAGGGCTCCACGAAGGTACATTTAGAGTTCCCTGGCCACCGTAAAGCGATGCGACAACTTTCGATTCGCGGCTGTCGACCTTTTGCAAACGAAGCATCACGTGCTGATTGTGCGGATGCGAACCGGGAGGTACCGTTTCGGGGTACGAAATATAAATCATTTGACTCCCGTCGGGCGAGATATGGGCAAACCAGTCGTTGTAAGGACCAAAACTCACCTGTTCCTGATTTGAGCCATCGGGGGCCATTCGCCAGATTTTCATCAATCCCGATCGAACGGAATTGAAATAGATGTACTTTCCATCGGGCGAATATTCGGGGCCATCGTCGAGGCCGGGCGAACGGGTCAACTGAAACTCCTCACCACCTTCGGAGGGGATTCCCCATACATCGTAATCTCCATTGCGTTCGGCGCAGTAAACCAGCGTTTTCCCATCGGGCGACCAGCCATGAAAGTAAGAAGGGATATTGGGCGTAATGGCTTTCGGTATCCCTCCCTCAACCGGTACAGTATAGACCATAGAGCCTTCACGGCCGTCGGCTACTTTTGTTGAACTTGAAATACCAATCATTTTCCCGTCGAACGACAAAACATGGTCGTTGTTATTTTTAACCACATCGCCGGTGGGTATTTGTTCCGGAATCTTTGTGTCGAGCGGAAATTTATAGAGTAACCCGTTGGAATTGTAGATAAGATATTTGCCATCGGCCGACCAATTGTTGGCTTCGATGTGATCGGATGTGGCATAGACTACCCGTCGTACTCCGGTTTCGATATCCACTATTTCGATTCGGCTGGCCGATGGTGTCCTATACCCGTCAACCCCTTCTGCTGCCGGGATATCAATCCTGAAATTGCTGAAACGGGCTGTTTCGGAGAAAAATTCTTCGTGCGAACAAATAAATATGCCGGCGTAAACCGAGTCGCCGAATGATAATTCGATACGGCCGGTTTCCTGTAATGGCTCGCCCCATTTCGCAGCCCGCATAATCACCGAGCTTCCGTTTCGTTCAAGTTGAATAATATCCGGTGCTATTAATTCGGCTTTGACCTCTTTGGTATTTGCACCGACCGTGTCACGGTATTGAAGCGAAGTAAGCCCGTCGCCATGAACGGCTGCATCGGCATAACGGGCATCGGTTTCGAGGCCTTCACGAATGATAAGTCCCATTTTTCGATGTGCATTCTTTCCTTCCCCTTCGAAGCGACAATTGGTGGTTAGAATAAAATCGCCTTTCATGTTAAGCGAAGCCAGATAAAAGGCATCTTCCTGAAACCACATATTCTCGCCGCTTCCCTTAATGGTATATTCCTGAAGCGAGTCGTTGTAAACAACTGATCCTTTGTGGGCTATTTTGCCAATATCTGCTAAGGTGGAAAAAATTCCGGCCGAAGTTGGCGTTGTGGTTTCCTGACATCCGGCTGCTGTAACTATCAAAGCGAACAGCCATACATTTTTGCAACTCATAAGTCGATAATTTAGTGGATTGTTGCCCAAATGTAATATCAATAATAATGTTTAGCGAGACAATTTGTATAAAATATGTAGGGTAATTGTGAATTTATTGATCAACACCGGTTTCAGGTTCTTTTTCTTCGCTGTTACATAAAATAGCCTGTTCCAGTTCGTCGATACAGTCTTCGCTGCCAACCTTAATATTGAGCAGATGCGCCACGCGGCCAATCATATGTGAGGCGATTGGTGCGGTTATATAGATAAAGAGTATAATCAGCAGGGCTTCGATAATGATGTAAGGGGTTGGTATCCATATCGAAATGCCGATCAGCATTAAAGCAACCCCAAACGATGAGGCTTTTGTCGCTGCATGCATACGACTGTACAAATCGGGAAAACGAAGCACCCCCAATGCCGAAAGCAGGATAAAAATGGCTCCGAGGACCATCAATATTGCGGATATCCATTCAGCGATCATAGTATCTTTTTTTTAAGAATTGGGCAAAAGCAACAGTTCCCATAAACGAAATTAGTGCCAGCACCACTGCTGCATCGAGATAGATAACCTCGCCACTGGTGGCAGCCAGCGCAATGGTCATTCCAATAACGATAAAAGAGATAAGGTCGAGTACCAAAACCCTGTCGGCTAGAGTGGGACCTTTGAGCAGTCGCCAGAAACCGAGGATAAGCGCAACCAATAGCAGCGACATCGAAATATAGGCTGCCGTTTCAATAATTGTCGAATGGTGGCTCATGACCAAACCTCCTTTACCCTTTTTTCGAGACCCGATTTGACCTCTTCCCTAAATTTACTGGCATCGTCGAGATAAAGCACATGTACATAGAGACGGGTCTTGTCCTCCGAGATATCGAGGCTCAGGCTACCTGGGGTCATCGTAACCAGATTGACCAGCGTAATGATTTCGTTGTCCGTTTTTAAGTCGAGCGGAATCTCAACAATTCCGGGTTTCATCAAATTGGTGGGGGTCAGAATATCGTACGAAAGAATCAAATTGGCTTTGATCAGCTCTTTCAGGTAATAAAAGAAAAACTCGGTTACAACGATTATCTTCTTGATTATTTTCATCTTCGATATATTTTATATTCCAAGGACCGCACGAATGTAAGCTGACGGATCGGTCAGTTGTTCGGCTGCTACTGTCGCAAAGCGGAAGAAGTAACCTGCAAAGATACCCATCACAATGGTTAATACGGCCAGTATTACAACCGGCGTATAGAGCAAAACCTTTTTATGCGAAACAAGCGGAACCGGTTGAATGGAAGCCTGCTGCGGTTCTTTTTTCCAAAATGCTTCGTTCCATATCTTAATCATCGAGAAAAGAGTGACCAGTCCAACCAGCAAAGCAATCGATGCTACCCCAAAATTTCCCGAATCGTATCCGGCTTTAATCAGGACAAATTTTCCGAAGAACCCCGAAAGTGGCGGTACTCCGGCCAGCGAAAGGGCAGGAACAATAAAAAGAAGCGCGGTAAACGGATGGCTCTGATAAAGCCCGCCAATCGATTTCAGGTCGTAGCTGCCTCTCAGGCGCTGAATAATCCCGCCAATAAGAAAGGTATTGGTTTTGGCCACAATATTATGCCCCATAAAATAGATGGCACCGGCGATAGCCAATGGCGTAAAAAAGCCCAGTCCAATAATCATGTACCCGATTTGTGAAATGATATGGAAAGACAATATACGCCTGATATCGTACTGTGAGGCGGCGGTAATGGCCCCGATAACCATGGTTAATGTCCCCAGTACAAGAAAAATCTCTTTCCAAACCTGATCGTGGTTAAAGAAGAGGACGAAGAAGCGAATCATCGCATAAACCCCAACTTTGGTCAACAGTCCGGCAAAGAGTGCGGTGACAGCAACCGGAGGAGTGTGGTAAGAGGCCGGAAGCCAGAAAAAAAATGGGAAGACAGCCGCTTTTATACCGAATGCCACCAGAAAAAGCATGGCTGAACTATTGATGACCGGTGATGGGTTATTGGCCAGTTTATACGACAAATCGGCCATATTCAGGGTTCCTGTTTTTCCGTAAAGCAATCCGGCGGCGGCCAGAAAAATCATCGAAGCAACCAGGTTAATGGTCACATATTTGATTGCCCCTTCCAGTTGCTTCCGTTCGCTGCCAAGTGTAATCAGCACAAACGAAGAAATAAGCAACATTTCGAACCAAACATACAGGTTAAAAACATCGCCGGTAAGGAAGGCCCCGTTTACCCCAAGCAACAACGCATTGCAAAGCAGATAATAGTGAAATCGTTGCCGGTTCCGATCGACAAAGGCGATGGAGTAGATGGTAACGGTGAAGCCAATTAGACCGGAGAACACCAGCATAATGGCACTAAACATATCGGCTACCAGCGTAATGCCAAAAGGGGCAGGCCAGTTTCCGGCTTGCATAACAACAATCCCTTCGCGGTCGACGGTCGCGATAATCCAGATGGCAACAGCCAGCTGTGCGGCTGTCGATACGGCGCCAACTATCTGCCTGAACTTCAATTTTCGTATTGAAATGAGGCTCAGAATAATGGCCAGTAACGGCAATGCCAGTGGAAGTATCAGTTGAAATCTGTCCATATTTTATTTTTCCTTCACTTCGTCCAGATCAATCGTTCCGGTTGTTTTATAAAAGCGATAAATCAAAACCAATGCGAATGCAGTAATTCCAAACCCAATGACCAATGCTGTAAGCAGCAATGCCTGCGGAAGCGGATCGGCAACCCCTGCATCGGCCACTTCTTTACCTGCTGCCACAAATGGCGGGCGCACTTTCGACAGTCCACCGGCCAGAAAAACCAACAGGTTGGTGGCATGGCTGAAAAATACCAGACCCAGAATTAGTTTTACAATACTTCTGCGTAAAAGCAGGTAAACCCCTGCCGAATAGAGTAATCCTATCACGATGGCCAATAACAGTTCCATTTATTTTTCCTCCATAATCGAAAACATAATCAACAATAAAACCCCGATAACAGTTAGATAAACCCCAAAATCGAATAACATTGGTGTACCCAGATGAATGGCTGGCAGCAGTGGCGGGTCGATATCAACCCACAATCCGGTCAATGCACTTTTACCGGCAACGATTCCCCAAAGGGTCGATATCAGAATGACAGATAGCCCGCTTGCCATCAGTCCGTGAGGCGTTAGTTTCAGCTTTCGTCGAGCTGCTTTAGCCCCATGAGCCATTGCATACAAAATATAGGCTGATGAGGCCAGCAATCCGCCAATAAAACCTCCCCCCGGATTATTGTGTCCGCGGTAAAGTACCACCAGGCTCAACAGAACCAAAACGGGAACCAGTTTCCCTGAAGCTGTCCTGAATATATTGGAATGGGTCATCTTACTCTTCGTTTAGGATTTAACTTCAACAGTGAGAAAACGCCAATAGCAGCTACCACCAGCACTATGGCCTCGCCAAATGTGTCCAGCCCACGAAAATCGACCAGAATGACATTGACGATATTTCGTCCGTTCGCTTCGGTAAAGCTCTTTTCGAGAAAAAAATTGCTGATGGGCTCCCCGAGCCTGAACGATTCGGCTTTCAGTACAATCGTAGTCATGAAGCCTCCAAAGATCAACGCGATCATTGCATCCCGTATTCGACTTTTGGGCTTCGAAATATTTACCATATAAGGTGGCAGATGATAGATTATCATCATAAATAAAATCACGATTAGCGTTTCGGTGATAATTAATGTAATGGCCACATCGACAGCTCCGTAAAGCATAAAAATCAACGAAAGCAGAAAGCCGATAACCCCAAGCGATACCAGCGCAACCAATCTCGAGTTGGAGATTACGGCCGACATGGTGGCAGCAATAATCAGCAGCACAATGGCAAACATATAGAAGGGGACTCTCTCAAGGTCGATTTGAATAACGCTAAACCCATAGTTGAACAGCTGGCTCCAACCCAGAATCGCTGTTGTGAGCAGTATAAGCATCAGGTAGTAGCGGTGTCGTCCGTGCTGAATAATTTCAGTCTGGTTTTTGGCCATCGAAAGAAAGCGGTCAATCACTCCGCTGAAAACTTTTGAGAACTCGACATTGAAAAAGCGTTGATTAATCTTGATAAAAACCGGTACAATCTTTTTTCGGTACAAAAAGAGCAGCAACCCCAGGCTGACCGTTAAGATGCTCAGCAACAATACCAGATTAAAACCATGCCACAGTTTGATGTTCAGCGTTACCGTTTCGGCTTTAATGGCCGATACGGCCGGCGATAATATCGGCGAAGCCAGCAAATTGGGGAAGATACCCATTACCATGCTTGCAACCGCCAGAAAAACCGGCCCGGCAAGCAATGGCCACGAAGGTTCGTGCGGCGTGTTAGGGGTCTCCTTTTTCTTTCCAAAGAAAAGGGCATAACCAATTATAGTGGCCACGGCCACCATAAGCGAATTGGCAATAACAACCAGAATCAGGATAAGATTGGCGACATCAGGTGCCTGAACTTTGGCATCGTAAATAATTTCCTTGCCAATAAACCCCAAAAACGGGGGCAATCCGGCCATCGACAGCAAGGTGAGAATGGTGGCAACCGTGGTTACCGGCATTATCTTCCATAACCCGCCCATCTGACGGATGTCGCGTGTGCCCAGCGTCTTTTCGAGTGCCCCGGCAATCATGAAAAGCGAACCTTTGTAGAACGAGTGGACGACGATAAATATAACGGCAGCTTTGATGGCCAAATCGGTACCCAGGCCAACCAGCAAAACCAGGATCCCAAGCGCACTAACGGTAGTGTAGGCCAGTATTTTTTTCAAGTCGGTTTGGGTAAGGGCTAAGAATGAGCCCACTATCATGGTGATGGCTCCGGCCAGCATAAGCGTAGCCTGCCATACTGGGGTGTTCCCAATGGCAGGGGTGAGCCGGGCCAATAGGTAAATCCCGGCCTTGACCATTGTGGCCGAATGAAGATACGCACTAACGGGGCCCGGGGCTTGCATGGCTCCCGGCAACCAGAAATGAAAAGGGAATTGAGCTGATTTGGTAAACGCAGCCAGAAATATGGTCAATATAATGGGAAAATAGAGATGGCTCGATTTCAGCAGTTCGCTACTCGAAAGAATGTCGGTCAGTTCGTAACTTCCGGCAACCATTCCTATCATGACGATGGCTGCCAGCAGGGCCAGCCCTCCGAAAACGGTAATGAGCAATGCCTGAAGCGAGGCAGCTCTGGCTTCGGGTTTCTCGTGAAAAAAACCAATCAGCAGGAACGAACTGACACTGGTCAGTTCCCAAAAAAGGAACATCGTTATCAGGTTATTGGCGAGCACAAGGCCTAACATGGCACCCATAAAGAGCAAAATATAGACAAAGAAACGGCCCCGCAGCTGATAACTTTTCATATAATAGGCCGAGAAGAGCATCACCAGCGTCCCCATCCCGGTGACCAGCAACGCGAATAAAAGGCTTAAACCGTCGAGAAAGAAAGAGAAATTGATTTTCAAGGCCGGAACCCAGCTAATCGACCATGTCTTTACTTCGCCACGCCCAATTTCGGGGATCATCATGAAAAATAATGAGAAAAGAAGTAGCGGCAACAATGCCAGCCAATAGCCGGTTTTATTGCCCAACCAGCGCGTCAGCAATGGCGCAATGCCTGCGGTCATCAAAATGGCCAATACAGGTAAAACAAGTTCCATCTTAATTCAATTTCATATTGATACTTATATAAGGAACAATATAAAGCTATTGTTTAATATGCTTATTCTTATTTTCACTTTACGGTGCAGAACTTTTAATGCCGTCTGTTTTACAAGCACTTATGGCGAATATATCATTTTTTGTTCAATACACCAACCCGGCATTGCCGGTTGTTATTATTGAATACGAATTACGAATGTGCGGATTGCATTGGTTTTAACACCGTTTGGCACACAAACCTAATCTATCGTTTTTTATAAAATATTAACTATTTTGCAACATCATAAAAAGGGTCAGCCAGTGCAATTTGCCGGATAAATACTCGTTGTCCCTATTAAGAAAAGCCATTAAAAACCATCCGATTGTATGAGAACAAAACTGAAAGTTGCCCTTCATTACCAGATTCTGATAGCGCTTGCATTGGGTGGGTTTTACGGCTATTTTTTCCATTCAGTTACCCCATATACCAACTGGGTTGGCGAAGTTTTTCTGCGGGGACTGAATATGGTGATTGTCCCGCTAATCCTGACATCGATCATAACCGGTGTGGCCAGTCTGGGCAGCGCCGATAACCTTGGCCGTTTGGGAATCAAAACAATGGGGTATTACGTGCTTACCACACTGGCGGCAATCGTAACCGGTTATCTTTTGGTAGAAGCCATAAAACCCGGTGTAGGTGCCGATCTGGGATTTATGACACCTGTCGAAGGGATTCCCGCTGCAACTGAAGGCTTTGGCAAAACCTTGATCAAAATTGTTCCGACCAATATTTTTGAGGCTTTTTCGCAGGGGCAGATGCTTTCAATTATCTTCTTTGCCATCATCTTTGGTTTTTTCCTGACCAAAATCGACGAGAAGCCGAGACTCCTGCTGACCGGTATACTACAGGCGATACTTGATGTCATCATGAAAATCACCCTTTTTGTGATTCGACTAACCCCGATAGGTATTTTTAGTATCTCGGCCAAAGTCATCGCGCAGCAAATCGAATTGGGCAACAACCTGACAACCATCCTGAGCCGGCTTGGCCTTTACATCGTTACGGTGCTGCTTGGCCTTTTTATACATGGTTTAATTATCTTGCCGCTTACGGTGAAATTACTGGGGAAAGCAAATCCTGTTAAGCATTTACGGAATATGGCCACCCCGCTGTTAACCGCTTTCAGCACCTCTTCATCGAATGCCACATTGCCATTAACGATGGAAGCCGTTGAAGAAAAAGATGGCGTTTCGAACAAGATTGCCAGCTTTACCTTACCGCTCGGAGCTACGGTTAACATGAACGGGACTGCCCTCTACGAATGTGTGGCGGTTATCTTTATCGCTCAGGCTTATGGAATTGAACTGACTTTTGCCCAGCAGATGATTGTTATCTTCACCGCTTTGTTGGCTGCCATTGGTTCGGCAGGTATCCCCATGGCCGGACTGGTGATGATGGCTGTCGTGCTCAACGCTGTTGGGTTACCGCTCGAAGGGATAGGGCTGATTCTGGCCGTCGACCGTATTCTCGATATGTTCCGAACCACGGTCAATGTCTATGGCGATACCTGCGCGGCAGTGATTATTGCCAAATCGGAAGGGGAGGAGCTGAAAATCTAAACGGGAATAATCTCTTTTTCTTAACTGTCGCGTTTGCCGTGCAACAGCAGATTGACGGCATCGGCCAGTGAGCCTGCACGAATCACTTTGCCCGAATTGACAAAGAATATCTCATCCGCATTCTCTATGGTGTTGAGCCTGTGGGCTATGATAACACGGGTCGTTTCCCGGGGCAGTTTCTGTAAAATCTCATCCAACAGCTGTTCGGTTATCGTATCAATGTTGGCTGTTGCCTCATCGAGGATGAGCAGTTCCGGCTTGCGTAATACTGCCCGCATAAAGGCTATCAGCTGTTTCTGCCCAAGGCTGATGCCATCGCCGTTGGTCTGTACCGGGGCATCGAGCCCTTCGTCGAACCTTGTAAGCAAACTGTTGAGGCCAACTTCGGCTATCCGTTCCGAAAGTTCCTCGTTGCTGAGTTGGGCCAGTGGCTCGTTGCCGTAAAGGATATTGTCGCGAACCGTTCCCGCAAAAAGGAAAGGCTCCTGTAAGATAAACCCAATCTTCCGGGTACGCTCTTCCGGCGTATAGCTTCTGATATCTTTCCCATCGAGGAGAACCAACCCTTTCGATGCATCATAGAGTCGTGCAATCAGCGAAGCGGTAGTGGTTTTTCCACCTCCGGTAGGGCCGACAAAGGCATAGGTTTTGCCCTTTTGCAGTTCGAAACTTACATGGTGCAGCACCTCTTTCCCATTTGGATAGCTGAATGTTACATTTTTGAAAGCCATATAAGCCCCGGTGTCGCTTCCGCAAGCGCTCTCTTTTTTGACCACTAAGTTATTCGACAACGACAATATTCCGGCTATGCGGTCCCAGGCGGCCATCGCCAACTGAAAACCCGACCAGAGCGTTGCCATCGAACGTAGCGGCCCGTAAAAACTGTTCACATACGAGAGGAAACTAATCAGCACACCAATGGTAAAACTTCCTTTGATAATCAAGTATATCCCCATTGTCAGTACGACCAGTTGCCCCAAATGGGAGGCCAGACTGTAAACCGGAAGAAAAATATTGTTGAGGATACCTGCCTTTAGTGCCGTACGGTAATTCTCGCTATTGGCCTCTTCGAACTTTTGCCTGAAATAGTCGCGTCGGTTGAAAGCGATAATCACTTTAAAATTGTTGAGGCTCTCCTGCACCTCGGCGCTTAGCTCGCCAACGCTTTTCAGGTTGGCCGCGTTTCTGCGTTTCACCAGTGGTGAAATCAATTGGGTAAAAATCCAAATTACCAATGCCGGACAGAGTGCTGCCAGGCCAAGCTGGAAGTTAATGGTAAGCAAAAAGGCCCCTGCGCCTATCATGCCTACCAGGCTTCCGATAAATTGCATCAGCGACTGCGAGAAAAACTGGTTTACCTTATCGGTGTCGTTGCTGATGCGCGAAATCAGATCGCCGGCTTTATTCTGGTTGAAGAAATCGACCGGAAGTTCCTGTAATTTATGGAACACGCCATTGCGCAAACTGTAAAGCATACGTTGTCCTATGCCCCCCATTAGCTGCATTTGCAAATAGTTGGCAGCGTAGGCAATAAGGTACAGAACAGCCAGGATAGCCGTGAAAACCAATAGCCCGTGGTAATCGCTTTTCGGGATATAGGTGTCGATGGCATGACCGATAAGAAAAGGGCCGGTAAGGCTGATGGCCGAGTTAATCGTAATGGCGGCCAGTGCCCAATACAATGTGCTTCTCTCGTGGCGTATCAAACCCCACATTTTCTTCAAGGCAGCGAAGGTCGAACTCTTCTGCCCTTTTTCTTCCCCGGTATCGAGCAGGTTATAGTTCATAATGCTGCGTACTTCGTTGCGACTGATAAATCTGAATGTATTCCGGACAGCTATCCATCAGCTCTTGATGTGTGCCGCTGGCAATCAGTTCCCCCTCCATCAGCAGGATAATCTGATCGAACTGCTTTGCTGACGATATCTTTTGTGTTACTGAAATCAACGTCAGGTCGGGATAATTCTTGCCCAGATTGGCCAGGATTTTCATCTCCGTAGCGCGGTCAACCCGCGACGTGAAATCGTCGAGCAGCAATATCTCCGGGTTTAGCGCCAGCGCGCGGGCCAGCATGATGCGTTGTTTCTGTCCGCCCGAGAGGGTGGTTCCCCGTTCCGAAACCACCGTATCGAGCTTTTCGCCCAGCGTATCGGTAAACGATTCGATCTCGGCCGTGCGCAGTGCTTTGGCTAAAAAGTCGTCGGTCACTTTATCGCTAAAGGCAATGTTCTCGCGAAGCGTCAGGTTAAAAATGGGGCTGTCCTGAAATACAATGCCAATTTGATGATGGAAATTTTCCTTCTGATAGCGCTCAATCGAATGGCCGTCGAAAAGTATTTCGCCCGAACCGGGCTTGAGCAGTCCGGTGAGCAGGTACAACAACTGGCTTTTGCCGGCTGCCGTCGGACCAATAATAGCCGTTCGGCTTCCGGGTTTAATCCCGAATGAAATATTTTTCAGGACCGGTGTGTCACCATATCTGAGCGAAACCTCTTTAACCTCAATATGGCCAGTCAGCTTTCCGGTCACCGTACCGCTATCGGTAAAATCTTCGGCATGCAATACTTCGTAAATACGGCCATACGATGCCGAAGCCTGGGCAATCAGGTTGCTCATAAAACCTATCATCAGGATGGGAAAAATCAGCAACAACAGGTAACTGTTGAAAGCGGCAAATTCGCCGAGGCTCATCTTGCCGATAATTACAAAATGGCCGCCCAGTGCCAAAATGGTCACCGTGGCAATATTCGATACAAACATGATGGTGGGAATCAGCAGCGAGAAGTGGCGTAAAATGGTCAGGCCAATACTCCGGGCTTCGCTGTTGATCGCTTCAAACTTCCGGTTCTCCGATTGCTGCGCATCGACAACCCTGACAAGGGCTGCACCCATAATGGTTTCGTTGATGTTCTTGTTCAGTTTGTCAACCACTTCCCTTGCCCGCCTGAAGTGCTTCTTTACCTTGGTCAGCACCAGATAGAAAATCACGCCGATAACGGGAACAACGGCGATAACGGTTAAAGCCAGTTGCAGGTTGATAAGAATCAGCATCACACAGGTGCCTGCAATCAGAAAAACCGACGAGATAATGGTCACCACGGCCATCGAAACAAAGCTTTTAATCGAATCGACATCGGAGGTGAGGTTGGTCAGCAATTTGGATGGATTGGCTTGTTGGATAAACGACAGACTTTGTCCCGATATTTTGTCCGACAGTTGCGAACGCAGGTCAAAAGCCACCCGCTCTGAAGCGTAGGTTTGAACAATGCTTTGCAGGTAGGTGAAAATAAAAATTATGGCCGATGCGCCCACGAAAAGCCAAATGGTGGTTTCGAAATCGAAATGTCCGGCAGTATAATCGTCAATCCCACGGGCAATCAATTGTGGCAGGAGCAGGTTGATACTGTTGGCCAGCAGCGCCATAACAACCAACAACAGCATCGTACGGCCGTAAGGCTTTAGCAGCTCAAAAACATTTGGCTTTACCTGTTTTACGGCACTATTGTCTTTCTTCATATTCCGATAACTCAATCTTTTCACCTTGCATTGGCCCCGCAACTCCCGGAACTGTCCGTGACTTGCGGAACCTTTGCCGGCGTTACGGCAATGCAAAGAAATTTGAATAAAACCGCACTGCCAAACAGTAAACAGTTAATTTCCCAAAAAAGATAGTGTTCCCACCCGTTTTTTTGAAATAGCTATTTTTCCGACGCTGATGATGAAGGGTTTTCGCCAGGCGGCGTTCGCCTAACCAGTATCAGTTTGTTGTTTTCCAGTTCGGCGTAACCGCGGTCGTAACAGAAATAGTAAACCCGGTTGGTGCGGGTAGTGTAAATACCGGTAAAATAATCAAAATCGAAACCATGACGGGTCAAATCGGCCTTCGAAACCATGCTCTTGTCGGTGGGCGAAAGGAGGGTCAGGATGGCGTAATTTTTTCTCAGGATACGGTTGATGTTGCGGACCATATTGTTCGTCTCGCTAAACTGGCGGTTGTTGTAGGCACTCCGGCACTGGTCGTTGCAGAATTTCTGGTCGGCCCTGCCGCGAAGAATATCGCCACATTCCAGACAAAATCGCTCTTCTTTCATGCTTAGGCTGAGTTATTTCGTTTGAATTATATCTCTAATATACAAAATTTTACCCGAATGCAAACGGATGTAACCGTTTATTTTCGGAAACATCCGTTTATCACCCGAATCGGCTTTGGCGGTCGCCCTACCTTTGGGTTGTTCTTTTATTTGTTTCATCATTTAAAAAATTAAAATCATGAACGCATTACGAAACAGTGTCAGGCTTATCGGCCACCTGGGCGATGCCCCCAAGATGAGAAAGTTGGACAATGGCCGCATGGTCGCCAATTTCTCGGTAGCTACCAACGAAGTGTACCGCGATCAGGCCGGTAACAAACAATCGGAAACCACATGGCACCGCATTGTGGCCTGGGGCAAAGAGGCCGAGATTGCCGAAAAATATCTGAAAAAAGGGTCTGAAATTGCCCTCGAAGGCAAACTGACCAATCGTACCTACGAAGACAAAAACAAGGAAACACACTACATCACCGAAATTGTAGTCAACTCGATGCTGATGCTCGATAAAAAAGAGGCTTGATTGGCTTATCAACCGGGCAAGGCCGCATTGATGTGCGGCCTTGCCCGGTCTGCAGCCATGCATTATTTTTCAACAGAAAGATTGGAACTGAAATTTTGGGGCCAATTTCCAACCCCAGCTTTCGCTCACCTCCGATTTTTGTTTTGAGCAATGATTTTGGCGGTTCATCGATATTGGGTTTTTATCGTACCGGAGAATCGTTTGTACCCAACTCACAATAGTTATCTGTCAGGGTAAAACACACTTCCGGCAGGGTTCCCGGGTTATCCGACCGGGTGGAGAACCTATCCGGGAAGCGGGAAATTGAATCCGACCGCCTCACCGGGTTATCCGGCCGCCCGGAAGCCTTAT
>CAYOJD010000030.1:24364-27388 GCA_964404205.1 uncultured Prolixibacteraceae bacterium | reverse complement strand
GAATATGAACTTGAATTTTATCCATTAGAGAAATCAAATGATTTTTACAACTATAATCACAATAAGTTAGCATTACAAGAAAAGTTGGGCGACAACTATTATGTCCCTAAACTTTATCTTTTCAAAAGAAAAACAGACGGACAAATAATTACGCTTTGCACTTGGACAGAACACATACCAAATGTTTTTCCACCTGCCGACTATTTCCTTTTGACAAAAAAGTATAAAAAATTATTTAGAACAGTTGAAGAAGTTGGACTTATAAGTTCAGAAACATTTAATGAAAGGTTTGGAAGTTTTCTTGACAACTTTGATTTTAAAAATTGTAAAATTATTCACCCCGACAAAGCAGAGAAAGTAAAAGACATATTTAACTCAACAAGAATTGAACATAAACTTGTTGACTTTGCCGAAAGGGCTCAAATTGACAAATTAGTAAACGTGAAACCGAATGAATAGAACTACTGGTGCTAACACGGGTTTTGCGTCAGGCGGGGTGACGAGCAATTTTGAAGTTTCGTAGCCCGCACCAGCGTTCGTCTCGGTTTGACAGGACTTCGTCCCGCCAACCCGCCCGAACGCAAAGCCCAGAACCGTTATGTGCAAGGCAAAAAGATGCACATGTCAGTTTGCAGATTTTCTTCCTGCTAATTTTTTTCGAATGCAGTTGCTAATTAAAAACAAAAAAAACACTCTTTTATCCATTTGAAATATTGCATTTTATGTATATTTGTGCTAATTACTAAGCAAATACTTAGTTAATAACTTTTATTGATTATGGCTAAATTTAAGCATTCAGATGTACGACTAGTCCAACCGGCTTTTGACTCAAGATTAACCGACCTGGTAATTGAGTTAGACCATCTAAGAAAAAAGAGACTTGGTGGTACAACTCATCCGCATGTCTTTTTTCAACTTAAGAGTATTAATATCGTAGCTGCTTTTAGGGAAGATTACAATAAAACAATTGATGCCGTTGTTAGGAATTTTGAAATTATTGGTTGAAGCAGCAAATCGGATAGACTCTGATTTCAGAGATAATCATCCAGAGATAGAATGGAAAAGAACAGCGGCTGTCGAAATCCAATCCGGCAGCCGCTGTTTATTTTGATTCATGTTAAAACGCTATTCCACTTTTATCTCATCGACAAAGAGCCAGGCAGCATCGCCTTCGCCGGAATGCCCTTTCGGACAAACACCCAGATTGGTGGCTACCACTTTTACAAAAGCAGCTTTTACCGGGGCAAATTGGATAACATACTGCTTCAGTGCCAAACCTCCCTGCAACGGATCGCCATCGGTTACCGATTCACCAACTTTGGTAAACTGCTTTCCATCGGCCGAAACAAAAGCTTCGACCTTTTTGGGGAAGAAAATCCAGGCTCCGGCATTCTGAAGCGCGCCCACAGTTACCGAACTGATTTCGTTCTGCTGTTGCAAATCGATAACCACCTCCATATCCTTGCCGTTCCAGGCCTGCCACTCGCCATCGCCATGATTGGTGGTACCGGTAATACCATTCACCAGCGTGTAATTGCCCGACCCTTTGTAGTACGGGCTGTAAAGATTGGCATATTTTACCGGACGGATAGTGGCTTTGTTGATATTGAACTCGCGCGACAACGCTTTCCCGTCCTGATGGTTGCCGGTAAAAACGGCAGCCTTTACCACGGCGGTCTGGTCGAGCAATACCGGTTCGCCAAATAGCGGTGACGAAGCATTGGGTTCGCTGCCATCGGTAGTAAAGCGGATTTTTCCTTTGCCCAGTTCCGATTCGAACTGAACCGTCACTTTACGGTTGATGGTATCGGCCACCGACTGCACGCTTACGTTGTAACCACTGCGCGAATAGTTGATACCGGCTGCTTCGTAACGCTGCATCATCAGCGCCATTCGGCGGGTAAAATCGTCGGCCAAGCGGAGTGCCTTGTTGCTCCAAAGCACTTCGGCCAATGCCCCGATACGTGGGAAAGCCATATATTGAACATGGTCGAATGTTGTGACATATTCAGTCCAGAGATTGGCCTGGGCACCCAGGATATGTTTGGCCTCGTCGCCGGTCAGCTCTTCGGGAACCGGTTCGAAAGCATACACTTTCATCAGGGTGTTGTTGCCGCCAATGGCCAACGGTTCCTGATCAATAGGCCCTTGATAGAAATCGAAATAGCAGGGTGTGCCGGGAGTCATCACCACATCGTGGCCCTGTTTCGACGCTTCGATGCCACCGGCCATGCCACGCCAACTCATTACAGTTGCCTTGGGGGGCAATCCGCCTTCAAGGATTTCGTCCCAGCCCAGCAGTACCCTATCTTTTGCGTTGATAAACTGCTCTACCCGTTTAATAAAATAACTCTGCAATTCATGCACATTTTTCAGCCTCTCCTGCTGCATCCTTGCTTTGCATTTCGGGCAATGCTCCCACTCAGTCTTGGTTGCTTCGTCGCCACCAACGTGGATATATTTCGAAGGGAAAAGATCCATTACTTCGGTCAGCACATCTTCGATAAAAGCAAAAGTCGAGTCGTTGCCGGCACAATAGATATCGGTAATGGGCCAAACCCCGCCCGACGGTACCGTAATGGGAGTCCCTTTACATGAAAACTGAGGATAGGCAGTCAGTGCCGAACTGACATGCGCTGGCATCTCAATTTCGGGAATAACGGTAACACAGCGGCTTTCGGCAAAAGCCACAATCTCTTTGATATCATCCTGCGTATAAAAACCACCGTATTCGGCCTTTTCGCCGGGCTGTTGTTTCGGACGGGCATTCCAGGGTTTGTCTTCATGGTTCACGCGCCACGCTCCCACTTCGGTAAGCTTCGGATATTTCTTAATCTCGATACGCCATCCCTGATCATCGACCAAATGAAAATGAAAGGTATTGATTTTGTGCAAAGCCAAATAATCGATCAATTGCATCACCTCCGCTTTCGTAAAGAAATGGCGCGATACGTCGAGCATAAAGCCGCGCCAGCGATAGTTGGGTGCATCGGCAATGGCAACCGCAGGAACCAGCCACTCCAC
>CAYOJD010000030.1:14174-24354 GCA_964404205.1 uncultured Prolixibacteraceae bacterium | reverse complement strand
AGAGGAAAGCTTGCGCTTCTGGGCCTGCAGCTCCTTCTTTTCGATGGCTACCGGAAGCAACTGACGAACGGTTTGCAACCCGTAAAAGAATCCCGGCAAACCTGAAGCCTTAATTTCAATCGTTTTTGGAGTGACATTCAGCGTGTAGGCCTCGGCACCCAGTTGCGCATCGGTAATGAGCTGCACCAGGTTCGATGAAGGCTTTTCGCCAACCACAATTTCGGGCTGAAACCCGGCCGACCCGGCAAATAGTCCGGCAAACCAGCCGGCAACTCCTTGTTGCGCTTCATTTTCGATCGAAATTGTCGTATTTTTATTAAAGGCAAACGACGACTGGCCAAGTGTCATTTGATTGGCCTGCGGCACCAACGCAATCTCGTCGGGTGCAAAGGTTTTGGTTGGCTGACAACTCCAAATAAAAGAAGATGTTAGCAACAACAATAGTAGTGCGAATCGATGTTTCATAATTTGTTTGGTTTAACTGGCAGCAAGTTAGGATATTTTCAAGTTAGAGTGAAATATTTGGCTGTTTAATCGATAAAACTTATTAAATTTTTTAATTATTTACCGACTACTATATTTTAGAATAAATTAAGTTTTATTTTTACGATAGATAATCAACAACACACAACTGAGCCATGAGAACTCTTCTTTATTCATTTCTACTTCTAACCATTGTAAGCTGGGGCAAAAGCGCAGCGGCCCAGGTCGAGGAAGAACGTTATCATCCCGACCCCAATCCGTTGATTCGGGAACGAATTGACCAGTGGCAGGATATTAAATTTGGTTTACTGATGCATTGGGGCCCATACAGCCAGTGGGGCATTGTCGAATCGTGGTCTATCTGTCCTGAAGATGAGGGATGGTGTGTTCCCGATACGGTGAAAGATTATTTTGCCTATAAAAAGCAGTACGAAAGTCTGGGCAAAACCTTTAATCCGACACAATTTACACCCGACAAGTGGGCGGCGGCAGCCAAAGATGCCGGGATGAAATATGTGGTTTTCACCACCAAACACCACGACGGTTTTTGTATGTTCGACAGTAAATATACCGACTATAAAATTACAGGCAAAGATTGTCCGTTCCATACCCATCCACAGGCCGATGTCACCAAAGCCATCTTTGATTCTTTCCGCAAGGAAGGGTTATGGATTGGGGCCTATTTCTCGAAACCCGACTGGCACAGCACCGACTACTGGTGGCCACAATTTCCTCCGCTGGACAGAAACTGCAATTACGACCCACAACAATATCCCGAACGATGGAACAATTTTGTCAACTTCACCCATAATCAGGTGATGGAAATTTGTACCAACTATGGCAAAATCGATCTGCTTTGGTTCGATGGCGGCTGGGTACAAAAACACGACGACCCGGGCAAAGCCCCGCGTATCGAAGGGTTCAGGGTGAAGAAACCCTTTAATCAGGATATTAAAATGGATGAACTGGTCACCAAAATACGCTCCAAACAACCCGATGCCATTGTGGTGGATCGTGCTGTGGAAGGGAAAAATCAAAATTATTTAACCCCTGAAAATACGGTACCAGACAAAATGCTGCCCTACCCTTGGGAATCGTGTATTATTTTGGGCGGCGGCTGGTCGTTCTCGTACAATGCCAAAATGATGGAAACCCGCAAAGTGGTACATATGCTGTCTGACATAGTGGCCAAAGGCGGAAACCTGTTACTCAACATTGGCCCCGGCCCCGACGGAACCTGGTATGCCGAAGCCTACGACCGGCTTAAAGAGATTGGACAATGGATGAGAATCAACGGAGAATCAATCTACAATACACGCCCGATTGCCCCTTACACCGAGGGACAAATCCGCTATACCCAAGGTAAAGATGGGACTATCTATATCAATTATCTGCTAAATGAGGGGGAACAGCTTCCATCATCGGTCAACGTGAAAGGGATAACCCTTCCGAAAAACAGCCGCATCGCTGTTTTAGGATCTAAACAATCGAAAGTAACAGCCAAAGCAAACGGCAACGGTTTCACGATAGCAATTCCGGCCTCGGTAGCCAAAGCTGTTCCTTCGAAATATGCCGTCGTATTGAAGCTGACATCAGCCTCGGAATAATTTTCCCGATCGCAAAAAAACCGTGTTCATATCGTACTGACTATCGAAACGGTTCATCATTTTAATGGGTACTACTTTATTCAGCCGGTCCGTATTCACAGCCAGCCAATAAGTAGCAAACAGTTTAGTCGCGAAACGTTGTCGAATGGAGAAACTCTCCGTTTTGAAATAGAACCGGAAACCAATTTTGGTTAAACTCTCGGTAAACTTCTGCCAGGCATGCGTAATGCTGTTGGTACAGAGAAAGGATGTCAACGACTATTGTCTTAATTTCAGTTATCGGGCGATTCTGAAATAGCAATATGGCAGTTGGCAAAAAAAACATCGGAAATATCAGGTCAAACTTGATTTCTCCATGCTTAATGCGCTTAGATTGGTAATCTTTAATTCAGTCGAAAAGATGAAAAATCGTCTTTTAATCGTTTCAATCTTATGCTCAATCGTCATCGCCGGTTACGGACAGGAGTTGACATCAGAAGATTATCTGGTCAATGGTTTCGGGCAAAAAATCTCCGGTGACGATTTCAAATATCACTCTTCCATACAGGGAGTTGAAGATGCCCTTATCATCAGGGCTACCAATGGCAACTATTCGATGCAGTGGCAAACCGCAGCGGCACCGAAAACAGTCGACACAAAATATGTCACCTATATCTGGCTGGCCGGAATCGGTTCCAGTCCGGGTAGGGCCGAGATGACGCTGAAAACCGGCAACGGGCTTACATTTACTTTCAATACCGACGGCCAAAAAAATTGGCTTGTCCAATCGAATCAGGGTGCAGAACTATTCTTCCGTTCGGATATGGAAGATAGTTTTGGTGACAAATTTGGCTTTATGTTTCTGCGCGTACCTGCAAATCAGGTCGAAAAGGGAAAGCCCCTCCAGCTAACCATGACTGGCGGAAATGACAATAAGACATCGTGGTACATGACTTTCAAAACAGCGATTGAATCGGGGCTAACCATCAAACCTTTTCCGGCAATTTTTAGAGAGCATGGTATTAAAAAGCAACTGGCTTCGGGCACACTTCTCTACTTTGGCCTGCCAGCCGAAATATCGGTTTATGTCGACGGAAAACTCAATCAAAAGAAAACCGTTGGTTTCGGCAGCAATTATTTCAGAATCGGGTTACCCGAAGTACAACGCAAAACCATTCGAAAGATTAAAGTCGAATCGCCCAATCTACGGCAGGAGTTTCAGCTGGAACAACTCCCGGTAAAACAATGGGAAGTCAATTTTGTGCAACATTCGCACACCGACATTGGCTATACCCGTTCGCAAACCGAAATTCTTGCCGAACATCTTCGCTACATCGATTATGCACTCGACTACTGCGATGCCACCGACAACTACCCCGATGATGCCAAATTTCGCTGGACATGCGAGGCGGCCTGGGCCGTCGATGAATTTCTGAAATGCAGGCCTGACCAACAAGTTGAACGGTTGATAAGGCGCATCAAAGAAGGACGAATAGAAGTTACGGCCATGTACTTTAACTATGACGAACTGCCCGACGAACAGTCGCTGGCAGCATCGCTGCAACCATTAAAACGTTTCAGGGCTCTCGATATTGCGCCCAAAACAGCCATGCAGAACGATGTCAATGGCATTGCTTGGTGCCTCAACGATTACTACCACGATTTGGGTGTCAAATACCTCAACATGGGGACCCACGGCCACCGCGCACTTATCTGTTTCGATAAGCCAACGCTCTTTTGGTGGGAATCGCCCTCCGGCAAACGGATGCTGGCCTACCGTGCCGAGCATTATATGACCGGGAACACTGTTTTCGAAATAGACAAAGGCAACCTGCCCAACTTCGAAGGCCGATTGCTCAATTACCTCACGACATTGGGCGAAAAAGGATATCCATACAATCTGATTTCGATTCAACATTCGGGTTATCTTACCGACAATTCACCCCCTTCGACCATTGCCTCCGACCTTATCCGCCAGTGGAACGAAAGCTTCGAGTGGCCTAAACTACGTACTGCAACGGCTACCAGTTTCTTCGAAACCCTCGAATCGAAATATGCCAGTCAGTTTCCGGTTTACCGTGGAGCCTGGCCCGACTGGTGGACTGACGGCTTTGGAGCTTCGGCCCGCGAAGTGGCCGCATTTCGTAAAGCTCAGTCTGACATTACGGCCTTTTCAGGTGGATTGGCCATGGCTGATATAGCCGGCATACCGTTACCCGACAATATCCACGATCGGATTTCGTTGACCTACGAAGCTTTAAATTTCTATGCCGAACATACTACCGGTTATTCCGAAAGCGTTCGGGAGCCTTATCACGAACAAACGATGGAACAACGGGCTATCAAAGAATCGTACGCGTGGGAATCGCACCGGCGGGCCAAAATGGTTGGTGAAGAGGTAATGGGATTGTTGCAATCGACACTCAACAAAGAAGAAAAACCATCGCTGGTTGTTTACAATACCCTGAACTGGAAACGCGACGGGTTGGTAACCGTTTATATCGACCATCAACTGGTGCCACGCGGGATGCAACCCCGTATTACTGACACCGAAGGAAACAACTACCCGGCACAACCGATGAGCCAACGCTCCGACGGAACCTACTGGAGCATCTGGTTGAAGGATATTCCGGCCTATGGCTACAAAAAATTGTGCTTCGAACCTGTTCTTTACGAAAGCGAAACGGTGATAAAAAAACCGGAACTGCAATATGAAACACCCTGGTATAGCCTAAAAATCGATGCCAATCGCGCAGCTATTGTTTCGATGTTCGACAAAGCAATGCAAACAGAGCTGATCGACCCGAAAGCGCCTCACCAGTTAGGCGAATTTATCTACGAGCGCCTTGGCAACCGATATCAGATGGAACAGAAAAGACTCGATGACTTTCAGCGCTTCCCCTTCGACAAAGCATGGTTCGACAGCTATACCTCCGGGCCAATTTGGAATACCATTCGTATGAAAGGAGCAACTTCAGCCGCCTGTAAAAATTACGATGTGCAAATCGATATCAGGCTTTACCATGCAACTAAACGTATCGACATCAATTATTCAATTGTCAAAGAACCAATTGTCGATGCTGAAGGAATTTATATTGCCTTTCCTTTTGGAATGGAAGATGGCAAACTGGCTTTCGATGTTCAGGGAGGCGTAGTTGATGCCGGTGTCGATCAAATTCCCGGCTCGTCGAACGATTGGAACACGGTGCAAAATTATGCGATGCTGAAAAATGGCAACAAACAAATTGTCGTTACAAGCCCCGATGCCCCGCTGATGCAGTTTGGCGGCATCAATACCGGCCGCTACAAAGCCGGGGCAACACCAACGTCGACCCACTTTTACTCATGGCCTATGAATAATTATTGGGTTACCAATTTTAATCCGGACCAAAAAGGCGAACATCGCTGGTCGTTTTATATCACCTCCGAAAAGAACAATTCGAACAACGAAGCCGTTCGTTTTGGGTGGGGCAACCGTATTCCCTTCCTGACCCGCATACTTCCCGGAGGTGGCAAAGGCGACAATATCAAAGCGCGCTCTTTCATTACAGGTTGGCCCGAAAATATCTTACTGGTCAACAGTACGCCGGGCAGTCAGCCCAATTCGGTTATCCTGCAATTGCGTGAAACATCGGGCAAACCAGCCGATTTAAGCCAAATTGCACCGACTGACAAACCAACAAGTTTACTGCAACCTGTCAATGTGCTGGGCGAAAAAATTCAGGACGGGAAATTGCAACTCGCCCCTTATGGTTCAGGGTTTTATCAATTAAGTTGGGACTAAGAAACCGCTACTATCAAAAAAATAGATTATCATTAATATTGTACACGGCTTTAAAACAACAACAGAATGAAACAGATCGTCCTCGTCGCGGCATTGCTGACCACACTATTGGCCTGTCAGCCAAAAGAGACCATCATCTCCAATCCCAACCGTCAGGCTGATATTCAGCGGATGCTTGGTGAGCAAAAAAGATTGACCGCCAATGCGCAGGTTCCCGTGTGGGATATTTTCGACCAGCAGCTTACAGCCGACGAAAAGTCGTTGATGGAGTTCTGGTATGCCTACATGCCACTTAGCGATTTGGCCGATTATCCGGCCGATTTCTTTCTGAATAATGTTCGTTACACGCTAAAAGCCAAAGAAGAGATGCCTTGGGGCAGATCAATTCCCGAAGAGGAATTTCTTCATTTCGTACTGCCGCTCAGGGTGAATAATGAAAACCTCGATAATTTCAGGGCGGTAATGTACGACGAGATAAAAGCCCGTGTAAAAGGGTTGGGAATGAAAGAAGCTGCACTCGAAATTAACCATTGGTGCCACGAAAAGGTAAATTACCGCGGAACCGACGGTCGTACCAGCGCTCCCCTCAGCACAGTGAAAAAAACATTTGGCCGTTGCGGCGAAGAGTCGACTTTCACGGTAACAGCCATGCGTACAGCCGGTATTCCTGCGCGACAAGTCTACACTCCGCGTTGGGCTCACTCCGACGACAACCACGCCTGGGTTGAGGTGTGGATTGATGGAAAATGGCGATATCTTGGTGCCTGCGAGCCCGATGTCGATCTGGATATGGGATGGTTCAGCGAACCTGCACGCCGCACCATGCTGGTACACACCCGCGCTTTCGGCCACTATTTCGGAAACGAAAATGTAATAACCCCGGAAGCCCGCTTCTCGGAACTTAACCTGACAGCCAATTACACTACCGTGAAAAACGTGGTGGTGAAGGTTCGTCAAGCAAACGGCGCTCCGGCTGACAGTGCAAAAGTGGAGTTTCAACTTTACAATTATGCCGAATATTACCCCATTGCCACCGACTTCACCAACTCATCGGGCGAAGCCTCGCTGCTCACCGGTATGGGCGACCTGATTGTATGGGCAGCCAAAGAGGGCCATTTTGGGTACCAAAAACTCTCTGTTCCCGAAACCGACACCCTTACCATTCTCCTCAACCAGACCATACCTGCCGATAAAACCGAACCGTTCGACCTGATTCCGCCACACGCGGCCAAAGTCGAACTGAATGTCAGTGAGGAGGCACGCAACGAAAATAACCGTCGTCTGGCAAAGGAAGATTCTATCCGCAACGCCACAATGGCTACCTTCAAAGACTCGCTCTGGAGCGCTGAGCTGGCAGCCAAAACCAACCTTCCGGCCGAAAAGGTGAAGCGTTATATTCATCTCAGCTATGGCAACTGGGACCAAATTGCAGCTTATCTCGAAAAGAACGGCACCCAATATCCCAACACCGTGGCACTTCTCGAAGGAATCTCGGCCAAAGATTTCAGCGACACACCCGAAGCTATTCTTACCGACCACCTACAGCAGGCCGAAAAAAACAAGAGATGGAGCAGCAGTCTTCCGGCTCAAATCTATACGAAATATGTCCTGGCCCCGCGCATCAGCAACGAACTGCTTTCGCCTTGGCGAAGCTTTCTAACCACTGTTTTCGACCAACCAACCATCGGTGGTTTTCAAAAAGATATCAGTTTGCTGAGCGCATGGATTCGTGAACATATTGCCATCGATGCAGCAGCCAATAAACATTCCCGCTCGCCACTCTCGCCCAAAGGGGTTTTTAACCTGAGGGTAGCCGATGCCGATTCGCGCGATATCTTCTTCGTGGCAGTTTGCCGTACGATTGGAATTCCTGCCAGGCTCAATCCCGAATCGAGGATTCCCGAATATTATCAAAACGGACAGTGGTACCGGGCTGGTTTTGGCACCGAAACCGTAGCACAACCCGACAAAGGGAGTTTGAAGCTGCAAAGCAAGGATAATCTGGTGGTTCCACAGTATTATCTCCATTTCACAATCGGAATCCTGAAAGATGGCTTCTTCCGCACCCTCGAATTTCCCGAAGGGGCAAGCATTGCTACATTCGAAAAACCGGTTGAACTGGAAGTTGGACATTATGCACTGGTTACCGGTAACCGCCTTGACGATGGTTCGGTGCTGAGCAGCATGACTACCTTCAGCGTGGAGAAAGGAAAAACTACCGTTATCCCGGTTACGCTCCGTCAACAATCGGGCAACATGAAACCATCGGGTAAAATCGATTTCACCCAACTGATGCTGCAACAAGGCAACGAAACGGCTCCGACAGCTTACGCTTCGCTGCTAAAAGGAAGCCACTCGGTTGTCGTGCTGCTCGACCCCGATAAAGAACCGTCGAAACATATTCTGAACGATTTGGGGCCCTATGTCGACCATTTTAACCAATGGGGTGGCGAATTCCTCTTTGCCATGCCAGCCGAAAAAGCCGGTCAGGCAAAGGTATTGGACACCTATACCCTTCCGGCAAAGCGATTCAGTGGCATTGATATCGAAAATAAGCTGCTGAATGCACTTACCGAACAATATGGCTCTGGATTGAAAGACAAGCTGCCATTGGTACTCTTCTGCGATCAGTCGGGCAATATCTATCTCTTCTCGTCCGGCTACAAAATCGGGATGGGCGAACAGTTGCTGAAAGTGATTGCCGCCATCGAATCGGGGCAAAAAACAGTCGATCCCAAAGCATCATGCACCGCAGGAGAATAAAATCGATTAGTATGACGAATTACCGCTTTTGGGGGGCTTTAATCGTCGGGGTTATCCTGAGTCACTTTGTTTTAAAGGCACAGGATAATTCCGCATTTACCAAAAGTGAGATACAGATTCTGTTTGAAGGCAAGACGGGCGATCATTCAGTTTGTTACCGCATCCCGGCACTCGCCGTTGCCCCCAATGGCGACCTGATTGCGGCCATCGACCAACGTCACGACTCGTGCGGCGACCTGAAATGGAACCGGAACATCAATATCGCCATCCGCAAAAGCAGTGATGGCGGCAAAACATGGAGCAATGCTGAAACCATTGTTGATTATCCCGACGGACAATCGGCTTCCGACCCCTCGATCATTGTGGATAATGCGTCGGGACAAGTTTTTCTCTTTTTCAACTTTATGGATCTCGACAGGGAGAAGGAGATCTACTATCACTATGTAACAGTCAGCCAAGACAACGGGCAAACCTGGAGCGAGCCGAAAGATATTACCCCTGAGATTACATTGCCCGAGTGGCACAACGATTTCAAGTTTATCACTTCAGGTCGGGGAATTGTCACCTCAACCGGACAACTGTTGCATACGCTGGTCAATCTGCAACGCGGGGTTACGCTTTTCGGAAGCAACGATAGCGGGAAAAGTTGGTTTGTTGGCGCGTCAGCCGTAAATCCGGCCGACGAATCGCAACTGATTGAAGCCAAAGATGAAACAATCGTAATGAATAGCCGGGTAAACGGAGCCGGCATCAGATATATCCACACCACCAGCGATGATGGTGCCACCTGGGAAAGCCGCCCCGACTCATCGTTGGTTGACCCTGGGTGCAATGCAGGTTTGATAAAAAATGAAACAGGCAAATGGTTCTTCTCCAACCTGAAATCGCAAAAGGACCGCCGGAGACTGATGATTCAAACCAGTGACAACGAAGGTAAAACATGGAAAGAAATGACCACCGTTTATCCGGGAAGCAGTGCTTACTCATCTATGACCCTTCTGCCCGACCAAACTATTGGCTTGCTTTTCGAGTTGGACGATTACTCGAAAGTAGGGTTTGTAAAGCTGAAAACAGAATCGTGGTAGTTTTTATCCCAACAGTTTCTTTACAAAACCAAAATACTTAAACGGCACATATTTAAAAGGTAAATCAATCCACGTAGGGGTCGACACCACAGCCCGCCGATTGCTGAAAGCCAAAAAACTTTCACGTCCATGATATTTGCCCAAACCGCTGTTGCCCACTCCGCCAAAAGGCAATTGATGGTTGACAATGTGCATCAGCGTATCGTTGATACAGCCCCCGCCGGAAGTGGTCTGCCCAAACACTTTCCAACCTGATGATTCATCTCCAAAATAATAGAAGGCAAGTGGTTTTTCGTGCTGATTGACATAACGAACAACTTCATCAATGTCAGTAAAAGTGATAGCCGGAAGAATGGGCCCAAAAATCTCCTCCTGCATCACAGGCGAATCAAACTTCACCTCATCAAGCAACGTGGGGGCAATATAGCGTTCATCCATATCGAATTGGCCACCAAATACAACCTTCCCGTCACCCAGAT
>CAYOJD010000030.1:0-14164 GCA_964404205.1 uncultured Prolixibacteraceae bacterium | reverse complement strand
CTGTTAACCGCTCCATCGCCTGACGGTTAACAATTCGCGGATAATATTGGCTTTCGCGGATATTTTTTCCAAACACCGCTTCGATATAAAAAGCCAATCGCTCAAAAAGTTCTTTTTTCACTTTTTCGTGAACAAACAGATAATCGGGGGCAATACAAGTTTGCCCGGCATTGATGGTTTTGCCAAAGACTATTCGCTTTGCCGCTACATCGATATTGGCCGACTGGTCGACAATGCAGGGGCTTTTACCTCCAAGCTCCAATACTACGGGCGTAAGATATTCGGCAGCGGCCTTCATCACCACTTTTCCTACAGCCGGGCTTCCGGTGTAGAAAATAATATCGAAACGTTGGCTCAATAGAAAAGCATTGACACCTCGGCCTCCCTGAACCATGGCCACAAAGGCAGGTTCAAAAGTCTCAGTTATCAATTCCTCCATCACTTTGGCCACTGCTGGCGTATAAGGCGATGGTTTCAGCAAGGCACAGCACCCGGCCGAAATTGCCCCCACCAACGGGTTCATCAACAACTGAAAAGGGTAATTCCATGGAGCAATTATCAGCGCTACGCCCAGTGGCTCGGTTAAAATATAGCTCGAAGAGGGCTGCAAATGAATGGGGGTTGAAACCTTCTTCGGTTTCAACCAACCACTTAAATGGGCAATATGATTGTCAATTTCCTGAGTTACCAGACTCATCTCGGTCAGGAAAGCCTCTTCGTACGATTTGTGCAGATCATCCCAAAGGGCTTCGGCTATACGCTTTTCATACTTAAGAATGGCACTTTTGAAACGTTTCAGTTGCTCTATCCTGAAATGGTAACTCCTGGTTTGTTGTGAGGCAAAAAAGGATTTCTGTCCCTCAATCAGCGAGAGGATGATTTCGGTTGAACTGTCTTTCATGATATTACTTTGAGTGACCTTTGAAATGTTCCATCGTTTTGTAAATGCCCATCACCCGGCCAACAAACCAATCGAAAAACCAGATGGGCAACAAGCCCTGAAAAAACCGGACAAAGCGCATACTCCAGGGCATACTGAGAATAATGCGATTCTTCTCGATGGCCCGGATTACCTTTCGGGCTACCTTTTCAGGTTTCAGTATGGGTAGAACCGAGTGAACGCCATCGAACATGCCGGTATTAATGTAATAAGGGGTCACGGTAGTAACGCCGACATCTTTTTTCAATTGGGCCATCTCGAGTCGTAACGAATCGCTCCATCCCAGTGCCGACCATTTACTGGCTGCATAAACCGCCATTTTAGGGTTCGAAATCAATCCTGCCGAAGAGGCTATCGTACAAATATGGCCCGAATTGCGCTCCAGCATTCCCGGAAGGAATTGCAGCGTAACCAGCATGGGCGCATTGGCATTGATTTCCATCGTTCGGGTAATGTCGGCCTCAGTATGTTCGTGAAAATATTTCCCAACCACAATTCCGGCATTGTTAATCAGAATATCAACCTTTCGGTGTTCCTGCAACAGTTTTGCCGCTGAGGCACGAATTGCCTCATGGTCGGAAACATCGACCCGGTAACCGGTACACCTCCCCAAAGTGGAGAAGGTTTTCGCCGTTTCATCGATGGCTGCCTGATTGATATCCCAGATTATCAGTTCTGCCCCTTTTTTGAGCGCCAGTTCGCCCATCAGTTTGCCAATACCTGAAGCACCGCCGGTGATCAAAACTGTTTTCCCGTTAAACTGACTCATATTGTTTTTTGTTATCGATTGGGTTTCCTAAAGGTAGTTATTTGAATTTATCTCCCAAAAGATCGAACAGCTTAATCAGCTTGCGTTCAGTCTCATCATATCCGACCTGAAAAATCTGGTCAGCCGAACGAAAATCGAAAGTATGAAATTGCCCGATGTTGGGCGGCGTAATCACCATATCGCACAACGAAATGCTCTCCTTTACATTTTGTGCCACCGATAACTGAAAAGTCCGCTCGGCCACCTCTTTAAACCCTTTTACCTGCTCCTGATAGCCATTGTGGTTCACATGGATACCAATCAGCATTTTTGCCTTATCCCTGATGGCTGCTGCCGGAAGATTATCGAACAACCCGCCATCCACATAAGTCTGACCACCAATTTGCTGTGGTTCGAAGATAACCGGAATAGAAGCCGATGCCACCACCCAGTCGAAGAGCGGCCCTTCGCTTTTTATCTCTACCTGACCGCTGTTCAGATTGGAAACGGCACAACAAAAGGGGATTTTAAGGGAAGAAAAATCATCAACTTTAATCTTCTCGGCCAAAATCTTTCGGATGATATCGAGGTGAAACAATCCGCTGGAGGGTATCTGCCATTTAAAAACCTTCAGCATCGAAGTCTCCTTCACCAACTGAAGGATTTGTGCCGGTGGGTATCCGGCAGCATAGAAAACCCCCACCAAAGCCCCCATGCTGGTACCCGAAATAATGGCTGGCCGAATACCATGTTCCTCGAAAGCGGCCAGCGCACCAATGTGGGCAATGCCCCGCGCACCGCCGCCGCTTAGCGATAAACCTATTTTGTAAGGTTTGTCCATAATGGAAGATTTTAGAATTCAGATATTAGACAAACAAACAATACCCCCTAAACATTGAACGAGAATAGCATTTAAATTTTGAAAAGCCTGATTTTCAACTTACCAATCGGCATTCCTCGCTACAGCCATCGTATTCATCACTTATCATTCATAACTCCTAATTCATCATTCCCCATCCAACCTCTCCTCCCAAACCACCGAGCCTTCGGGCAAGTTTAACCGAGCCATATTGGGTTTTTCATGAAAAAAACCAAATACCGATGAGCCACTGCCCGACATCGAGGCATAGCACGCCCCGGCGCGATAGATTTCATCTTTGATTTGACCGATTACCGGAAACTGCAGAAAAACCGACGCTTCAAAGTCATTGACAACCCTGTTTTTCCACATGGAGACATCGTCCGACAGCACCGTTTTCAAATCGTGTTGAGGCTTGTGCGGAACTACTCTGGCGTATGCCTCTTTGGTGCCCACGCCAACGGGTGGCTTCACCAGCAACAGATGGATTCCCTTCAGCGAAGGCAAAAAAGGCTCCAGTTTTTCACCAATTCCCGATGCAAACGATGGCCGGTTGTCGATGAAAAAGGAGCAGTCGGCACCCAGTTTTAACGCATAGGATTTCAGTTGTACAGGGTTCAGTTGCAGTTCGAAATGGCTGTTCAGCATTTTTAGCATAAAGGCTGCATCGGCAGAGCCACCACCCAATCCGGCACCAAACGGAATCGCCTTGTGCAGATGGATATCGATTCCAGGAAGGTCGAAGTCGGCTGCCAGCAAACGGTAAGCCTTTACCACAATATTTTGTTCGGCAGGTGCGTCAATGGCCAGTCCGCTGTTGGCAAAGGTCACCTTGCCGGTGCCATTCTCGATAAACTCCAGCGCATCTTTCCACCCAATCGGGAAGAAAAGGGTCTCCAGTTCGTGATAACCATCTGCCCGCCGGGCAACGATATTCAGGCCGATATTGATTTTGGCATTGGGAAAACTAATCATAATAGCTGAAAATTATTAGCCCCACCCAACCCTCCCCAACAGGGAGGGCTCAAGGCAGGGCTTATTGCAAATTTACATTTTATATCTGGCAAAACAGCTACCCCAAAGGGGCAGACTATTTCTCCATATAGCTTTCCAACGGTTCGCAGGTACAAATCAGGTTGCGGTCGCCGTAGGCGTTATCGACACGGCCCACAGGCACCCAGAATTTGTTTTCGCGCAACCAAGCCAGCGGGAAGGTAGCTTTCTCGCGCGAATAGCTATGGTTCCACTCGTTGGCTGTCAACACTTCGGCAGTATGCGGCGCATTCTTCAGCACATTGTCTTCAGCATCGGCGGCACCGCTCTCAACCTCTTTTATTTCAGCATAAATGGCGTTCATCGCATCGATAAAACGATCGAGTTCCTCTTTCGATTCACTCTCGGTAGGCTCAACCATCAAGGTTCCGGCAACGGGAAACGAAAGGGTTGGGGCATGGAAACCATAATCCATCAATCGTTTGGCAATATCGGTTTCGCTGATGCCCGATGAGGCTTTCAGGTGACGACATTCAAGAATCATCTCGTGTGCCACACGTCCCTTCTCGCCGGTATAGAGAATGCCGTAGTTGTCCTTCAAACGAGCGGCAATATAGTTGGCATTCAAAATCGCTATTCTGGTAGCTTCGGTCAAACCATCGGCTCCCAGCATTTTGATATAACCATAGGTAATGGGCAATACCGAGGCGCTGCCCCACGGAGCGGCTGAGACGGCGTGAATACCCACATGGCCGTTGTTCATTACCGGATGGGCAGGCAAAAATTCGACCAAATGTTTGGCTACGCCAATTGGCCCAACACCCGGACCACCGCCCCCATGCGGAATGGCAAAAGTCTTGTGCAGGTTCAGGTGGCAAACATCGGCACCGATACGGCTCGGATTGGTCAACCCCACCTGTGCATTCATATTGGCACCATCCATGTAGACCTGTCCGCCATAACTGTGGATAATGTCGCACATTTCGATAATCGACGACTCGAACACCCCGTGCGTTGATGGATAAGTAACCATAAAGCACGAAAGATTCTCCTTGTGCGTTTCGGCCATGGTACGCAAAGCGGCTACATCGATGTTTCCACGGTCATCACAGGGAACCACCACCACTTTCATCCCAGCCATCACCGCGCTGGCCGGATTGGTACCATGTGCCGACGAAGGAATCAGTACTACGTTGCGATGACCTTCACCACGGCTCTTATGGTATTCGCGAATCACCATCAAACCGGCATATTCGCCAGCTGCACCAGAGTTGGGCTGCAATGAGATATCGGCAAAACCGGTAATCTCGGCCAAATCGCGTCGCAACTCTTCCATCATTTCGTGGTAACCCATCGCCTGATTCTTGGGCACATAAGGATGAATGCCGTTAAATTCAATCCAGCTCAACGGCAACATTTCGGTAGCGGCATTCAGTTTCATGGTACACGAGCCCAACGAAATCATGGAGTGTACCAGCGAAATATCTTTCTTTTCGAGACGTTTAATGTAACGTGCCATCTCCGTTTCGGAACGATAACGGCTAAACACTTCCTGTTTCATGTAAGCCGTCCGGCGGGCAAACGGTGCCGAGACAGTATGACTTTCGGGTATTGTAGCAATAACCGGAACAGGTTTATTGGCAGCCTTGGCAAATACTTCCAAAATCCAGTTGATGTCTTCGAGATTGGTCGTCTCGTCGATGCTCAGCCCCACCTGACCATTATCGAAATAGCGGAAGTTCATCTGCAAATCGAGCGAGAGCCACTCGATATCCTCACGGCGCACATGGCGCGGCAGGTCGATACGAATGGTATCGAAATATTGTTGGTTCTCCTGCTGATAACCCAGTTTTTCAATTTCAGATGAGAGGAAAGCAGCAATGCTGTGTACCCGTTCGGCAATGCCACGAATGCCTTCCGGACCGTGGTAAACGGCATACATACCGGCCATGGTAGCCAGCAGCGCCTGAGCGGTACAGATATTGGAAGTAGCCTTTTCGCGTTTGATATGCTGTTCGCGGGTCTGAAGGGCCATGCGGAGCGCGGTTTTGCCGTTGGCATCTTTCGACACCCCGATAATACGTCCCGGAAGATCGCGTTTGTATTCATCGCGCGTAGCGAAGAAAGCAGCAACCGGACCACCGTAACCCATTGGTACACCAAAGCGTTGCGACGAACCGAAAACAATATCGGCGCCCCACTCGCCCGGAGGGGTTAACAGTGCCAGCGAAAGCAGGTCGGCAGCTACGGCTACCTTACAACCCGCCTGCTGCATGGTAGCGGTAAAGGCAGCATAATCCTCAATCTCGCCATTGGCGTTGGGATATTGTACAATGGCCCCAAACCATTTATCGGTAGGCCGGGCTGATTTAAAATCGCCAACCACCAGTTCAATACCCAACGGTTCGGCGCGGGTAATCAACACATCGAGGGTTTGCGGCCACACCATTTCATCGATAAAACAGACATTGGCACCAGCCTTCTCCTGTGCCCGCGAACGAAGGGCAAACATCATGTGCATCGCCTCGGCAGCAGCAGTAGCCTCATCGAGCAGCGAAGCATTGGCCAACGGCATAGCCGTCAACTCGCAAATCATAGTCTGGTAGTTAAGCAAAGCCTCCAGACGGCCCTGCGAAATCTCAGCCTGATAAGGGGTGTACGAAGTGTACCAAACCGGGTTTTCCAACACATTGCGCAGGATAACTGCCGGAGTGATGGTGTCGTACCAACCCATTCCGATATAGGTGTTGAATACCTTATTCTTCGAAGCCAGCTTCAGGATGCGGCGAAAATACTCCCTTTCGGTGAGGCCGTTGGGTAGGTTCAATGACCTGGAGAGCCTGATGTTGGATGGAACTGTCTGGTCAATCAGTTCGTCGACTGACGAAACGCCAATCACCTTCAGCATCTCGGCAATCTCGCCTTCGCGTGGCCCGATATGCCGGTTCACAAATTTATCGTTTGCCATTCTATTGTAAGTTTTGGATGAATAATCTGAAAATAAGGGACAATGTTACACATTGCCATTGTTTCAAAAAATGATTTTTATAACCTCGACCAATATTGCATCGGCTTTTTTATTTACGACAAGTAGGGATTGCCCCACTTCTCGTCGCCAATGGTCGTTTCCGGCCCGTGGCCCGAATAGACCACCACCTCGTCGGGCAGTACCAGCAGCTTCTCCTTGATACCTGAAATAAGTTGCTGATGGTTTCCGCGGGGCAAATCGGTGCGGCCAATGGACCCGTTAAAAAGGATATCGCCCACCACGATGCACTGGTCGGCTTCGTTGTAAAAGGCGACACTGCCCGGCGAATGGCCCGGAACGTGAATCACCTTCAGCATACTGTTGCCGAACGCAATTGTTTCGCCTTCCGTAAGAAAACGCCCTGCAGCCGGTGGTTTCGGAATGTTCATCCCGAACATCATAGCCGTTTGGGTGGCATTCTCCACCAGAAAGTTATCCTCTTCATGGATTTCAGTTTTCAACGCCCAGGTGCGTTCGGCAAAACCGTTTCCCAGCAAATGGTCGAAATGGCCATGCGTATTGAGCAACCGCACCGGTTTCAAATCATGCTCTTCGATAAAATGGTTCAACCTGGCCTCCTCCTGCGGAAAGAAACAGGCCGGATCGATGATGACACACTCCCGCGTCTCGTCCCAAGCTACGATGGCATTCACGCCGACCGGATTAAAAGTGAATTTTTGTATCTTCATTTTGGCATCAAGTATTCAGTATCAGGAAGGCAGAAGCAATATGGTTCTTTCTCGCATGCTGACATTCTAATACCTCATCATTTCTAACTTATCATATACCTGTCCGCCCACTGGCGGATTATTCTGTTCCCCCCAGCAGCGGCACAAACACAAAGTTGCCGCCATCCTGCTGACGGAAGTCGGTTTCGCTGACTCGGGTGATAATCTTCATCACCTGGTTTCCATCTTTTCCTACCGGGATAACCATCCGGCCACCAATCTTCAGTTGTTCGAGCAGTGGCTTTGGAATAAAGGGGGCGCCCGCCGTAACAATAATCTTGTCGAACGGCCCATAGGTGGGCAGTCCGGCATAACCGTCGCCATAAAAGAGTTGAGGCCGGTAACCCAGTGCAGGCAACAGCTCGCGGGCAAAATCATATAAAGCCCTTTGCCGCTCGATGGTGTAGACCGAAGCGCCCAGTTCGCACAATACGGCAGCCTGATAGCCCGAACCTGTCCCTACCTCCAATACGGTGTCGAAACGTTTCAGCTCCAGTGCCTGACTTTGAAATGCAACGGTGTAAGGTTGTGAAATGGTCTGGCCGGCAGCGATGGGAAAAGCCTTATCGACATAAGCAAACTGAATAAAACCAGTATCCATAAAAAGGTGCCGCGGCACCCGGCCAATGGCTGCCAATACTGCCTCATCGGTTATACCCTTGGCTTTAATCTCTTCGACCAGCTTGCGGCGTAACCCTTTATGCCTGAATGTATCTTCCAAAATGTAAGGAAATTGATGTCTCTCGGGCAAAAATATCATTTAAAGCGGGTTTTTCAACATCAGGCAGTTGATAAATAACCGAAATATCGCGAATGATGTGCGTTCGATAAATCTATATTTGTATCAAGATGTTAAGCGCAGCCATCATATCGCCCGACAGAGGGAGCCTGCCTCCGGATCTCCTGCAACAACTACAGGAAAAGATCAGCTGGAATGGTATTTTCTACTCCTCGAACTATCATGCCGACAATCAAACATCACTCTCGCCCGAAATCATCAGCATGATTAGCGACCTGCTGATTATTCTCGACCCGGAATACTGCAATTTCAATTTTCTCTCGGAAGCTGTCCGAAATGGCTGTCACCTCTTTCTGACCGATAAGCTGCAGATGACCCGCAACGAGCGCCATCGCCTGAGCGAACTGGCCGACGAAGGGGGTACCTCTATCCAAATCCGCAACGACCTGCTCTTCCATCCGCTGCGCGAAAGATTAAACGACGATCCAACCATACCGGGCTTTGTAGAAATTCACCATTACGACCCCCTGCTGTACGGTCATTTTCAGGAAAATATTTTCAACAATATCCTGATTACCCTACGGATAGCCGGCACCCATATTCACCGGCTGAATGTCTTCGGCAGCACTTCTGACGAAGGCAAAACCGACATGGTCAATATCTACCTCAGCTTTCACAATGGATCGGCAGCCTCCATCACCCTTTCGGCCATTGGAAATAAAAAAGAACATCGCCTGGCTGTTCATAAAAACGGGCAGTTTCTGCAAATCGACTTCGGGAACAACCATATCAAAAGTGTACCCCAACAAAGAAACACAGCCGTTTCACGAAACACAACCGACCACCCGCTGGCCATTCAGCTTAACGATTTTATTGGCAGGGTATCGACCCATTCGACCCCGTTCTTCAGCCTGAAAGATGAAACGGTGGCCTTTCACCTGCTCGAAAAAATTAAAGCCAAGCTCGAAACCAGAGCAATGGTGATTTAAATCGATGGAGGGTGGGCTTAAATCAGCCCCATTTCGATTTCCCAGACAATATATTCAATCATCCGGTCTTCGCCCATGGCATCGTACTCTGCTTTCAGGTCGTGCCCAAAAAGTTTGGCAACCGATTGCCAGAAAAAGGCACTAAACCCTCCCTTAAACTCTTTGATAATGGCATACGACGACTGGCCCGTTTGCCGGTCGAGCAACTTGATCAGGATTCGCCCTTCAGAAACCTTCATTTTGCGCACCTGACTCTCAAATTCGGCAAAAAGCTGTTTCTCAATGCCTTTCACATAGGCTTTACGCTCCCGTTCCGTATTGAAACTGGTATAGACCTGATTGTATTCCCGCAACTTAATCTCGGCCAATTGAGCCAATGGATAGACCTTCTTTACCTTTGCTTCGAGCGTACTGTACTGTCGCTGTTGCCGCTTGGTCATTTTATTTTTGTCGAACGGGAAAACCGGAATCTCGCTGAGGCTAATATGAGGGATGGAATCGGGGGCGGTGATGAAAAGATGGCCCGACGAATCGGCCACACCGGGACGGTGCTGTCCCATTGTGGCAACAGCCGAAACCAGCAACAAACCAATTGTGACTATCCAAATTCTCATACTGGAGATTCTTCTTTAGGGTGCAAAATTAATAAACGCGCACGCCTTTTCGCAAGTTTCGGTTTTTAAATTATACTGGCGAAGCCCGGCAAGGCCTGTCGCCTAAATTTGATATCTTTGCCCAACGAATTGATTTCAACAAAACGAAACAACCTTTATGGAAAAATTTGCGGTCAATGTATCTTCCGAAATTGGTCGTCTCGAAGGGGTTATCCTGCATACCCCCGGCCACGAAGTGGAAAATATGACCCCTGAAAATGCAGAGCGTGCCCTCTACAGCGATATCCTTAACCTCTCGGTGGCCTCGAAAGAGTACACCCAACTGAAAGGGGTGCTGAAAAAAGTAACCCAGACTTTCGAAGTAACCGAATTGCTGGCTGGCGTACTGAAAAACCCAAGGAGTAAAGAGCTTCTGGTACGTACCATCTGTCAACAGGAAGAGGCTTTCGACGACACCGCCTTTCTGCTCTCCCTTCAGCCCGAGCAACTGGCCAAACAACTGATTGAAGGGGTGGTGCTGCGCCGCGACAACCTCACCAAGTTCCTGAGCCAGGAGCGTTATTCGCTCCGTCCGTTGCATAACTTCCTCTTTACCCGCGATGCCTCTATGACCATGTGGAACGAAGTGTTGCTGGGCAAAATGGCCAATAAGGTGCGCGAGCGCGAATCGCTTATCATGGAAGCCATCTTCCGCGAACACCCCGTTTTCGGGGTAAACACCTATAATCCCGAGCAACTGGCGCTCCATCCGGCTATGGCCAAAAACATCTCTATTGAAGGGGGCGATGTAGAGATTGCCAGCGACGATGTGATTGTGGTCGGTACCGGATGCCGTACCTCAACCGAAGGCATCGACCTGATTGCCGAAATCATCAAAGAGAAAAAACTGGGACCCAAACATATTATCGTACAGCAATTGCCCCATACCCCCGAGTCGTTTATCCATCTCGATATGACCTTCACCTTTCTCGACCGCAATGCCTGCATGGTCTATGAACCACTTATCCTGAAGAATCCGAAATATCACACCATCAAAATTACCATCGACAACGGCAAGGTGGTGTCGATCAGTGAAGAGGAAAACCTGTTGAAAGCACTCGGCAAAGTGGGTTTCGACCTCGAGCCGGTCACCTGTGGCGGCCATGGCGACCAATGGGTGATGGAACGCGAACAGTGGCACAGCGGCGCCAACTTCTTTGCCATAGCACCCGGAAAGGTGATTGGCTACGAGCGCAACAATTATACCCTCGAAGAGATGAGCCGTGCCGGTTTCGAAGTGGTAAAAGCCACCGACATCATCAATGGCAAAGCCGATATCAACCAATACCGGAGGGCCGTAATCACCATCGCCGGCTCCGAACTGGCCCGCGGTGGCGGTGGTGCTCGTTGTATGACCATGCCCGTCAGACGGGCAAAGGTCGATTGGTAAAAATTTAGCCCTGCCTGTTTCCTTCCGGATAACCCGGTCAAAACAGGAGGCTCCAGTTTCACTTTTTCACCTGCAAGCGATGAAACGAAAACTCGAAAATAACGAACTCGACCGGTTAAGTGTCGACGATTTTAAAGCATCCGATAAAATACCCGTTGTCGTGGTACTCGACAATATCCGCAGTTGCCACAACATTGGTTCCATTTTCCGCACCAGCGATGCCTTGCTGATCAAACAAATATTACTCTGCGGCTTTACCGCTACGCCACCCGACAAAGAGATACGCAAAACCGCCCTCGGGGCAGAGAATACGGTAGCCTGGTGCCACTACCCCACCACCACAGAGGCCATCGATATGCTGCGCGGCGAAGGCTACACCCTGATTGCCATCGAGCAGGTAGCCGGAAGTACCGACCTGAACCACTTCGCCCCTGCCCCCGGCGAAAAGCTGGCCCTGATATTTGGTAACGAAGTGAAAGGGGTGCAGCAAGAGGTGGTCGACCAATGCGACAAAGCCATCGAGTTGCCCCAATATGGCACCAAACATTCGTTCAACGTATCGGTCACCGCAGGCATTGTCCTGTGGGATATCTTCCACAAAATCAAAGAATTTCAAAATATCAAAAGGGAGTCTTATAAAATAAACCATCAGGCATAAACTTATCGCAACCAAACTAATTATGGGACTATTTTCTGCATTACTGGGCAACGCGGGGGCCGCAAACCCTGAGGAATTAAAAAAAGAGTACGGCAAGCTGCTTATCGACGGCGAAGAGATTGAACTGGGTTTTAAGCTCGTCAGGGATCTCTTTATCTTCACCACCAAACGGTTGATTCTAATCGACAAGCAGGGGCTAACCGGAAGTAAGGTCGAGATCAAATCGATCAACTACAAAAGCATCTCCCGTTTCAGTATCGAAACGGCCGGCACCTTCGAACTGGATGCCGAACTGAAAATCTGGATTTCGGGCGAACAGCATCCCAGCATTCAGAAACAGTTCAACAAATCGGCCAATGTTTACGATGTACAAAAAGTGCTGGCCACCTATGTGTTGAAGTAACGATACCGGCATTGGCCATCCCGTTTGGGTTATGCCATCCATTGCTGCCCGAAGGTAGTTTGATGCCCCTTGGCCCCGGCGCAAGGATTTAGTTTACCCGGCATGGTGTAACCATCAGTCCATCAATCCGAACAAAATCCAGGCTATCAGCAGGGTAAAGGCCACATTGAAAAGCTGGGCCACCAGGAAGGCGTAAGTCGACCGGCGATTTTCAGTCGTCACCAGTCGCCGGAAATCGGTTTCGAGCCCTATCGACATAAATGCCAGTGCAAACCACATCCCCTGAACATTTTTCAGGATAGGCTTCGCCTGCGAAACCACTTCGGGGGCCACCCAGAAGGAGAAAACGACCGAAGCGGCCACAAATCCCACCACAAATTTGGGGAAACGGAGCCAAATCACCTTGAGGGTAGGCTTCTCCCCCTCCACCTCTTTCTGGGTGTACGACCAGTATAAGCTGATAAAAAAGGCGGCCACACCCAGCAATACATTCTGCGAGAATTTCACAATGGTACTCGTTTGCAGCGCCTCTTCGCCATAAATGGCCCCGGTAGCCGCCACCGCACCGGTTGTATCAATTGAACCACCAATCCAGGCACCGGCAATATCTTCGGGCAATCCCATCCATTTGGCCAGCACGGGCATTATCAGGATCATCGGCACAGCCACTACCAGCACCAGCGAAACCACATACGAGAGCTTGGCTTTATCGCCTTTAATGGCCCCGGCAGTGGCTACCGCCGCCGAAACCCCACAGATGGAGACCGCACTCGAAAGCATCAGCGCCATCTCGTTGTCGATTTTCAGTTTACGGCAAAGCCAGAAACAAAAGTACCAAACCACCACCACCACAAGGCAAGCCTGTATAAACCCGAGCGAACCGGCTTTCAACAGGTCGCTGAAGAGAACCGAAGTCCCCAAAATAACCAACCCAATCTTGACATAGAGTTCAGAGGTCAGCGAATCTTTCAGCCATTGGGGCAGGGTGAAGATATTACTGATAAAAAGCCCCAGCAAGAGGCTGAAGATTACCGTTTCGAAACCCCAGTCCTTCAGGAACTTGTTTCCGCCAACCACCATCGCCAATATGGTAAGCAAGAATACCACCGGGAAACTGCTCAGTACGGCAACCAGCTTCTTCCCGGCCATGATACCGGCCAGCAACGCCATCAGAAACATAAACCCAAAAACCAGCAAGGCGTGGCCCACGTTATCGAGCGAAAAAACCTGGGTCATCAGCGCGTCGGCATCGGGCCAGTGGAATTTTGGCCAGTTGGGGTTTAACTGAAAAACAACCAAAAGGATGATAAACCATCCTGTTACTGAGGCAGTCCAGTCCTCCGAAATCTTCCATTTATTCATAAATCAGCAGTTTTGGGCCGTGGAAGCCCTTCGTTTCAACTTCAAATTGGTTACAATAATAATAAAACTTTGTGCTTGCCCATCTCTTTACCCGCGAAACCCGTACAAAAGAGCCCGTTCCGATCGGCAACAGGCAAACTGCCCTCGCGGTTGCAGGTCGTGATACGACAATACCCCGTCAAAAGGGATTTAATACCCCATTAATTTCGTACTTTATTTAGGATATATATTGTTGCCTTGATGTTTTAAATCTGTTTTATCGGCTGTTTTGGAGCCTTTTAAAGTACTCCGATTTTTCAACCACCAATAAAATACATTTTCCTGACGGTAAATTATCGCTTGCCTAAACGATTTAAAATCATCTGCAAATGGTTATTTTCAACAAAACATTTTTTGAAAACCAGTTTTTGAACAACTTGTCCCGCAAGGCAGGAGACTTCCGTGTAGGACATTTTAACGAATCTCTACCGTGTAAAATAAGCTCAAATCGTATCGATATTAAATAAAAAAACGCCCTACAAATCGAGTAGATGGCCGGTGAACCGTTAAGCCCATTAGAGCAGCTCTCACGCCACTCCCAAAGCATCGCGATTAAGTCATAGGAAAATTAAGTGGGTAATTTTACGTTATTTAGCTTGAACAGTCAACATTATTTATCCCGACAAAAGTGTGTG
>CAYOJD010000029.1:15467-27785 GCA_964404205.1 uncultured Prolixibacteraceae bacterium | reverse complement strand
TGCAATGGGGTTGCCGCCGTAGGTCGAGCTATGCTCTCCAGGTTTAATGGTAAGCATCACCTCGTTGTCGGCCAACACGCACGACACGGGCATCATCCCACCTGAGATGGCTTTGCCCAACACCAAAATATCAGGGCGTACACCTTCATGATCGCATGCCAGCATCTTTCCGGTTCGGCAAAGGCCTGTTTGTACTTCGTCGGCCACAAAAAGGACATTATATTTTTTGCATAGCCCAGCTGCTTTTTTCAGATAGCCATCTTCGGGGAGATATACACCAGCCTCGGCCTGAATTGGTTCGACGAGAAAGCCTGCCGTGTTGGGATGGCTTAATTCCCGCTCAAGGGCCGGGATGTCGTTATATGGAATATTAACAAAACCTGGGGTATAAGGGCCGTAATCGTTATACGAATCAGGGTCTGACGACATGGAGATGATGGTGATGGTACGGCCGTGAAAGTTCCCGTTACAAACCACGATACGGGCTTCGTTGCGCGGAACGCCTTTTATTTTGTAGGCCCACTTGCGGGTCAGTTTCAATGCGGTTTCGTCGGCTTCAGCACCCGAATTCATGGGCAGCACTTTGTCGTAGCCAAACAATCGGGTAACATACTCTTCCCATTCGCCCAGTACATTGTTGTAGAATGCCCTCGATGTGAGCGCCAGTTTAGAGGCTTGTTCGGTCAGCGCCTTAACAATTTTAGGATGGCAATGGCCTTGGTTAACAGCCGAGTAGGCGGCCAGGAAATCGAAGTAACGTTTTCCTTCAACATCCCAGACAAAGATTCCTTCTCCGCGTTCGAGAACAACCGGCAGCGGATGGTAGTTGTGCGCACCGAAACGGTTTTCCCGCTCGATATACTCTTTTGTTTTCATAATGAAGATTTTATGGTTATAAGATTCATTTCAATCTTTGAGCCTAAACTATAATAATTCTGACGAACAATCAATATGATAATTCATGATTTGTATACACGATTACAGTGCGTACATTCTCGTCGTGTCTGAAACGCCGATAAGCGACAGCGCAAAAAACGGAAAGAAAAAAATGATGAAATGAGGTTTGTCCGGATGTCCATTTGATGCCATACTGTTTCGAAAAACTGTAATTTTAGATATTCAAAACGAACTCATATCTCAAAAAGATTAGCGATGAATCCATTGATTGAAGAATTTATCAACTGTAAGCGAATCGCTGTGGTTGGCATGTCGAGAAACGGGAAGAAATTTGGCAATATCGTTGCGAAAGAACTGAAAGGGAAAGGATACGAGATTTATCCTGTTCATCCGGTGGCCGGCGAGATTGACGGTTTTAAATGTTGGCCCGATTTGGTGGGCCTCGAAGGGAAGGTCGATGCCCTTTTTGTTTCGGTACCGCCGGCCAATGTTAGTCCGGTTCTGGAACAAGCTGCATCGGTGGGGCTAAAAAATATCTGGCTGCAACAGGGAACATGGTCAAACGAGGTTGGGCAGACGGTTGATCGCCTGAAACTTTCTGTTGTTTCAGAAAAATGTATTATGATGTATGCACCGCCAGTGAAGTCAATCTATCGCTTCCATCGCACCATCAGCGGGTGGTTTGGAAAATTATAACAAGTTATTGCCATTCATTTATTTACACTGATTTGTGACACTGTTGGCTGCTTAAAAAACTGAGAATGAAAATAATACTCGTAATCGTAATGTTGCAGTTGGGCACTGGTTTAAAATTGTTTTCGCAGGGGCATGAGCCTCGCGCGGCAACAGATTTTGCACAATTGGTGCTGAGCGAAGTAAATCTGCTGAGGACTAACCCCAAACAATATGCTATGTTGCGGTTAAAAAATGAATATATCTCTAAAACTGATAATGGTGCCTGGCGTTATCTGAATCAGATCAAAGCGATGGATTCGCTCCGAATCAGCAATACACTTTCTGAATTGGCTTCGAGCTATGCCCGGCTGATTTCTTTTCGTAAAACATTATCACACAATTTGGACGGAACTCCTTTGGCAAGAGCAAAAAAAGTGGGGTACACCGGAATGGTGGGGCAGAACCTTGCCGCATCGAGCGACGACAAGTTCAATGCACTGCTGGTGCCCGATTCGGCGGCGGTAGGATTTGTTAAAATGTTGGTTATCGATAAAGGTGTGCCGGGCGAAGGACACCGGCATATTCTTACCGAGCCCCGATTTACCGAAATAGGAATTGGTTTTTATCGTGATGCTGACGATAAACTGAAAAACTATTTTGTACAGGAGTTTGGTCACCGTTTTTCATCGGGGAAATGATTATTTTGGAGCAATCAAAGAGAGAACCGATGTACAAACAAGTTGAAATCAAACTTCCTTCTTACCGCAGGGGCTATCATCTGATAACCCGTGATATTCTGGCTGGTTTACCAAAATTACCGCAAACCGGGTTGCTCCATATCTTCGTCCGCCATACCTCGGCGGCTATCACCCTTAACGAGAATGCCGATCCAACCGTCCGGCGAGATTTCGAGCAGTTTATGAACAAACTGGTGCCCGATGGCGACAGAAGTTTTACCCATATTCTTGAAGGCGACGATGATATGTCGGCCCACCTGAAAGCCTCGCTTTTTAGTTCCAATCTGACCATTCCAATTGTTGACGGCCAGCCCGGACTTGGCATCTGGCAAGGAATTTACCTTTGTGAGTTTCGCAATAGCGGCGGACAGAGAGAGGTCGTTGTCACCATTGCAGGAGAATAGTGTGTAAAACAGCCGACATGTGATTTTGTCACTTTCTCTTTAAGGTTTTTCTCTTATTTTTGCCCATAGCTTTTAAAATGCAATAAAAAGGCCAGTTTTGCTTATGAAACAAATGTATCATCCTGATTTAACTGCCTGAAAAAATGATTTAAAAGATTGGAAACGCAGGTTGGACTATCCTATAAAATCAAATTATCTACGAATGAATATTAAACTTTTACTTGGGGTTGAGGCGATTGCACAGGGAGCCATCGATGGTGGTATCTCGGGCGTTTATGCCTATCCGGGAACCCCTTCGACCGAAATAACAGAATATATACAGGATAATGATGTGGCGGTTTCGCGCAATGTGCACCGCGATTGGGCAGCCAATGAGAAAACGGCTATGGAGAGCGCCTTAGGCATGTCGTATGCCGGAAAACGCACGCTGGTTTGTATGAAACATGTGGGGCTTAATGTAGCTGCCGACTGTTTTATCAATGCTGCCATCACCGGTATCAATGGTGGTATGGTGATTGTTGTGGCTGACGACCCTTCGATGCATTCGTCGCAGAATGAGCAGGATTCCAGGTTTTATGGCAATTTTGCCATGATCCCGATTTTGGAACCATCGAACCAACAGGAGGCTTACGATATGACGCGTAACGGTTTTGACCTGTCTGAAAAGTTGGGAGTCCCGGTAATGTTGCGTACCACAACCCGACTGGCCCACTCGCGCGCTGGGGTTACAGCCATTGAGGCACCACGTGACGAAAACGGGCTTAAGCTGCCTGACGATCCACGCCAGTTTGTCCTTTTGCCGGCTATCGCCCGTAAACGTTATCAAATGTTGCTCGACAATCAGGAGAAATTTCTGGAAGAGTCGGAGAGTTCTCCATACAATAGTGAGTTTTCCGGCAGGGATCGCAGTCTTGGCATTATCTGCTGTGGCATAGCCATCAATTATCTTCGTGAGAACTATCCGAATGATTGCCCCTATCCGGTGATTAAGGTGAGCCAATACCCGCTTCCTGAAAGTAAACTGAAAAAAATGGAAGCTGCTGTCGACGAAATATTGATACTCGAAGAGGGTTACCCGTTGGTCGAAGAGCAGTTGAAAGGGTATTTTGCCCGAGGGAAGAGAATTCGTGGAAAGCTGGATGGCACTTTGCCCCGAACCGGAGAACTAAACCCCGATATTGTTGCCCGTGCGTTGCAGATGGAGGTTACTGAAGGGAAGCCCATCCCGCAACTGTTGGTTAACCGCCCGCCTGCATTGTGCAAAGGTTGTGGCCATCACGACAGCTACAAGGCACTAAACGAAGTAATGGCGGCCTACGGTCCCGGTCATGTTTTTTCCGATATCGGCTGTTACACATTGGGCGCTTTGCCGCCATACAATTCCATCAATAGTTGTGTCGATATGGGTGCATCGATAACGATGGCCAAAGGGGCTGCCGATGCCGGGCTTTTCCCTTCGATAGCCGTTATCGGCGATTCGACTTTCACCCATTCGGGAATAACTGGTTTGCTTGATGCGGTGAACGAGAAGAATAACATTGTGGTGATGATTTGCGACAACGAATCGACCTCAATGACCGGTGGACAAAATTCGTCAGCTATGGGCAGAATTGAGGCCATTTGCGAAGGCGTTGGCGTCGCCCCGGAGCATATTCATGTCATTGAGGCGTTGCCTAAGAATCATGAAGCAATGGTGGAACTGCTCGAAAAAGAGATTGCCTACAAAGGCGTTTCGGTGATTATTCCCCGCAGGGAGTGTGTGCAAAAGGCTGCAAGGCGGAAAAAGAGTGGCGAATAGTGTGGAAGATATTTATGACTAATGAGGTGTGGTGATGAAATCAATTTGATGAATCACCAATCGATAAACTAAATTCAAAATATGAAATGTGATATTGTTCTGGCCGGAGTTGGTGGACAGGGAATTCTTTCAATTGCCACCGTACTTGGATATGCGGCTATCGAAAATAAGCTTTATCTGAAACAGGCTGAAACGCATGGGATGAGCCAGAGGGGCGGGGCTGTGCAGTCCTACCTACGGTTATCCGACCAGCCTGTCTATTCCGATTTGATTCCCTCAGGAAGTGCGGATCTGATTCTTTCGGTTGAACCGATGGAGGCGCTGCGTTATTTGCCATTTCTTTCGCCGGAAGGATATATTGTAACCAATACCAATCCGTTCAGAAATGTGACGAACTATCCTGATTATGATACCGTAATTGAGGAACTGAAAAGGCAGCCGCGTATGGTAGCCCTCGATGCCGAAGCACTGGCCCGCGAAGCTGGGAACCTGAAGGCTTCGAATATGGTGATGCTTGGTGCCGCCACGCCTTTTATCGATATCCCGCTTGAGAGCATTGAGCGAGGAATTCGTGAGATCTTCTCGCGCAAGGGCGATGAGGTGGTTGCATTGAACCTGAAGGCGCTGCATATTGGGCGGAGCTTTGCCGAAGCCCACCGTTAACGGATTTCCCCTTCTGCAATGAAACGGACTCTTCCAATAATTATTTTGTCAGTGCTCTTTTTTTGCCAAAAAGCTGTCAGTCAGCTATCGCTGGCTGACGAGGCACTGCACAGTGGGGACATGCTTTTCTGTACTGACCGTTCAGGAGATTTGTCTGGTGCAATCGATCGTGCCACGCAGAGCGGGAGGGAGACCCATTTCAGCCATGTGGCCATTGTTGAATGTCGGGGAGATAGTATTTGGGTCATTCATTCGGCCCCCAAAAAAGGCGTTTGTCGTGAGAGCCTGAAGCAGTTCATCGCTACGGAACAACCCTACATGCTCGATGTGTATCGCCTGAAACCAGAATGGCAGAAAGCCATCGAACCTGCATTGCAACAAGCAGAAGCATTACTGGGAGAAAAATACAATTTTAGTTACAGGATAGAAGATCCGGGAATTTATTGCTCGGAATTGATATGGATGCTGTTCCGCAAAAGCGATATTTTTACACTGGCGCCGATGAGTTTTAGTGATGCCTTAACCGGGATGCCCATTGCGGAATGGCAGTAACACTACCGCAAACTGGGTATCGCTATACCTGAAGGAGAGCCTGGTTGCAATCCCAACGGAATGGCTGCCAGCGAAAAGTTAACATGGTTTGGAAAGCTGAAAACCGATGGCACAGGTCTAAATAATTAGTTTAGTAGCGGTTGTGCGAGACGATTTTCTCGATCGGCTTCCGGACTTTTGCTCTCGTTTCTTTGGCCGGATGCCCAATGGTTATTACAAGGACAATTCGTTTTGAGGTTGGAACAGCCAGCAGTTTTCGAATCTTCGTTTCATCGAACCAGCCAATCATACAACTGCCCAACCCAATATCGGCAGCAGCCAGACAGATATGTTCGGCCAAAATGCCGATATCAATCAACGGGAAATGTTTCTTTTTTACCCAGCCACCAAAATTGGAGGTGAAATTGGCATTTTCTTCAACCACAACAAGATGTAATGGTGCCTGCTTGGTAAAATGGTTCATCGCAACCAATTTTTCGGATGTGGCATCGGCAATTTTGGATCTGGTTTCAGGATTGTCGACGACAATAATTTTCCAGGGTTGAGCATTACAGGCCGATGGAGCCCATCGGGCAGCTTGCAGAATATAATCAAGTTGTTCTTCGGTGACATCTTTACTCAGATAAGCCCTGTCACTCTGGCGTTTTGCTGTCAATTCAAGGAAATTCATACCAAGGTTTTTTATAGCAAAAAAAGGCAGTGCAATGCACTACCTTTCTCTGTATTGATCGTTTTGTGTTAATTCATCAAATCGAGTTTCACCATATCCTGAATGTCGAGCATTCCGATAGGTTTGCCATTTTCGGTAACGATAATATTGTCGACCTGATTGGCATTGAAAATATCAGATGCTTTTTGGAGCAATGCATCGCCTTCGATTGAAATCGGGTTGGGGGTCATACATTCGCCAACAGATGCTTCGAGAATGCGTTCGCCTAGTTTGCGCATCTGGCGACGAAGATCGCCATCGGTGAAAATACCAGCCAGTTTGCCATCCTTGTCAGCTACAGAAACAGCTCCCATGCCTGAGTCGGTCATTTTAAGCAGAGAATCGAGTACTTTGCAGTCGACATCGACTACCGGATTGGCATCGGCAATCACACTCTTTACCTGCATGGTCATCAGGCGGGTATGCTGGAAGAACTGATCGGTGCCCAGTTTGGTAAAGCTATTGTCGGCCAGTTTTTTCATAATATTCCACGGGATGGTAATGTTATGTGCACCCAGTTCAAGCGCATTTTTGATATGTTCGGGGTAACGAACCGACGAAAACATCACTTTGCTGTTGTAGCCATATTTGTCAATGGCTTCGACAATCTGTTTAACCAAACCAAGCGCATCGTAGCCTTGATCCTGCATACGGCCCACCAATACGCAAACGTAACTTGCACCTGCTGTAAGTGCCATATAAGCTTGCTGGATATTGTAAACCAGGTGAACATTGACCAGAAACCCTTCGCTGCGAAGTTTTTTGCAGGCTTTGATCCCTTCGATGTTAACCGGGATTTTGAATACCGTCTTATTTTTGTCTAAACCGAGTGCCAAAAGCCTGTGTGCTTCTACTACAATCTGGTCGGCTGTTTCGCCGAGTGCTTCGATCATCAGTACCGGGACAATTTTCGACAGCCTGACAATTGCACCATCGATATCGGTAATGCCGTTTTTGTGCATGAATGTCGGCGTGGTGGTTACCCCGTCGATAATCCCAAGCTTTAAGGCTTCTTCAATTTCGGCAATATTGGCCGAGTCGAGATAAAATTCCATACTCTTTATTGTTGGTTAATTTTTTCTGTATTTAACTTCAAGATCGTGAATTTCGATCAAAGGCTGCAAAAACTGTTCCACGTCGCTGATGCACATTTGGCTGGCAGCATCGCACAATGCCCTCGACGGATCGGGATGAACTTCGATAAAGAGCCCATCGATTCCGGCTGCCACACCGGCGCGTGCTAATGTGGGAATAAATTCACGTGAGCCACCGCGTGGATCTGCACTCGGAATCCCATATTTACGGATCGAATGGGTTACGTCGAAAATTACCGGGTAGCCGGTCTGGCGAAGGTGATAAAAACTTCTTGGATCGACAATCAAATCGTTGTAACCAAACGTATATCCACGTTCGGTTACCAGAATATTGTCGTTGCCGGCTTGTTCCACTTTCTTCACCGGTTTAACCATGTTTTCGGGGGCGAGAAACTGACCGTGTTTCAGATTGATTACCTTTCCTGTTTTGGCAGCCTCGACCACCAGCGTGGTTTGCATCACCAAATAGGCTGGAATCTGAATAATATCGACCACTTCGGCTGCCGGAAGTATTTGTTCGGGATAATGGATGTCTGTAATAACCGGAACATTAAACTGTTCCTTTATTTTTTTCAGAATAGCCAATCCATTTTCCATTCCAGGACCTGAATAAAAGTCGGAGGAGCTGCGGTTGTCTTTCTGAAACGATGATTTGTAGATGAGCGGAAGGTGCAATTTTTGAGATAACCCGACCAGAAACTCGGCGGTATCCATCATGGTTTTTTCATCTTCAACCACGCATGGGCCCGCAATCAGAAACAACTGTTCGGCACCGCATTCTACATTCCCTACCCTGACTATTTTCTTCATCTTTATTGATTTACATTTTCTGAAAGAGTCCGCGGAGTTTCTCGCGGGTGATAATTTTTTCCCATTCGGGGCCACAAACATGCGACCACATAAAGACCAGTGTCAATGATATATCGATCATTTTCTCGATCTCTTCGGGAGTACAATTTTGGGTTACACCTTGTGGTAATTCAATGTTGTTGATTCGCATCATTTCGCGGAATTCTTTTACCCCATCGGGATAAAATTCGTCGAGTTGGTTGAAAACGATACAGTTGCCCAGCCCGTGGTGGATTCCGGTTACAGTGGCCAAACCATACGAGATGGCGTGGCAAGCCCCAACTTCGGAGTAGGTAAGCGATAAACCGCCAAGATAGGACGCAACCATAAGCTTTTCGTCGTTCTCGGGTGTGTGACTGTTGCCACTTAAAAATACTTCGCGGCACAAACGCAGTGATTCGATGCCCAGCGAATCGCCAATAATGGTTCGGCGGTTGCCGTTCAGCGCTTCAATATTATGGATATAGCAATCCATTGCAGTATAGAAATGCTGTGGATCCGGAACGCTTGCAATAAGGTTTGGATCGAGTACCAACTGATCGGCCGGAGTGAAATTTCCTTTGATACCCAGTTTCTTAACAGGGCCGGTTAGTACAGCTGTCATCGAGATTTCGGCACCGGCTCCTGAGATTGTTGGAACAACAGTACAGTGAACTCCTTTATTTTTAATCAGGTCAAGGCCTTGATATTGTGCGGATGAGCCTTCGTTGGTAAACATCAGGCGCGATGCTTTGGCGTAATCCATCAATATTCCGCCGCCGATTCCGACAACAGAAACAGGATTGGTTGGACGTAGCGATTTCACTTCGGCTACAATAGCATCGACAACTGTTGTTTTGGGTTCGTCGATGGTCCCAATCATTTTTACAATATCGTTTTTGCGGGCAGGAAGCCTTTTTTGCAGCTCTTTACCTTCGAAATAATCGTCAACCAAAAAGAGAACGTACGAATTGTCGTCCGTTCGCAATTCATCCAAAATATCGCCAAGTTGGTCGAAACTGTTTCGGCCATAAATGATACGTCCTACTGTTTTATAATTTCTGAACATTGTTTTTTATTTTAAAGCCAATTTTAATGAAGCTCTCATTGCTGAGGCTAAGTTATCTAATTCTTCGCTATTCCAGTTGACCATAATCGGGGTCATTACCAGTTTTTGCATAATGGCATCCGATTGGGGGACTTCAAGATTTCTGTAGTTCGGGGCATCTTTCATTTTCATGATAGGGAGATTGAAGATAGACTTCATCTCTTTCAGGTGGCTCCACTGGCGGTGATAGTGGAAATTATTTCTGTACCAGTATGATGCACCAATTCCGGCTTGCTGGAACTGGTCGAAAACCTTGAGCGCCTTCTCCGGATTGGGAAGGAAAAAGCTGAGGAAACCGGCAGAGTCGCCCCCTTCGTCGGGAACAAGCCGCATGGTTATTTCCGGGAACTCTTTCAGCACCGATTGCAGCGCGGCATGATGTTCTCTTTGTTTCTGAATAATATATGGCAACTTGCGCAACTGGGCCAATACTACTGCAGCGCCAAGTTCGGAACCCCGGAAGTTGAATCCCAAAATAGGATGTTGCTCAGCCCCACGTACATTTCCAATATGATCGTGACCATGATCGGAATACATATGCGCCCTTTCATACAGCTCGTCGTCGTTGGTTACAACGGCTCCACCTTCGCCTGCCGTGATAATTTTATAAAAGTCGAACGAAAATGCAGACATTTTTCCGAAGTTGCCCAACATTTTGCCCTTGTAGCTTCCACCAAGGGCAGGGGCTGCATCTTCAATTAAAATTAGATGATGCTTTTCGCAAACGGCAAGGATTTCATCCATTTTGGCCATCGACCCGAAAACCTGGATCAGCAATACCGCTTTTGTACGTGGGGTAATTGCTTTTTCAATTCCTTCGGGACTTAAGCATAGTGTTTCATCGATTTCGGCAAATACCGGCACTGCACCAGCCATCAAAACGGCTTCGATGGGCGCAATAAAGGTATAGGGGGGCACAATTACTTCGTCGCCGTAGCCAATGCCACATGATGCCAGTGAGAGGGCATCGGCAGCGGTTCCGCTTGCGCAGAAATGGGTATGTTTGGCTCCCAGATAGCTGCTGAATTCCTGTTCAAATGTTTTTGCTTTCCAGATGCCATTTCTCTGGGCATCGTGGTTATAACGGAAGATGATTCCTGTTTCGAGGACATCCATCACCTCCTTGCGCTCTTCGTTGCCGAAAAGTTCTGTTCCAGCCATAGTTATCTAAATCAAATATTTAGTCAATATTAAAAATGTTACCGGATAGCCAATTGCCGCCGGATGTCATTGCTTGTTAAAAACCGATAAAAGTAATACTATTTCGAGAAAATAACTGCTGATATTGGGCACTTTTCGAAAAATGGCACTTTTCGACGGATTGGGAAACAAGCTCTTTAGCTGCATTTTAACCTCGAAAATGGGCGAAAAAATTATTGAAATTTAACTTAATAGGCTGAATTTAAAGAAAGAAGACAACCATTCCGCCAACGGCTAGAAATGCACCGGCAACCTCTTTCCAATTCAATTTTTCTCCCATAAAAAGTACCGATGGCAGTAAAATAAATACCGGGACCGTTGCAATCAATGTGGAAGCTACACCAACGGTTGTATGTTGAAAAGCCAGCAGGCTAAGTGAGACCCCAAGAAACGGGCCAAAAAACGAGCCGATTAGCAAAGGCCGCATGGCATGGCTGCCTGTAACTGATTCTTTTATTTGTTTCCATTTCCGCGCCAGCGTAATTATAATTACAAATCCGATTATTCCGGTAATGGTTCGGATTTGGCTCGAGGCAAACGGGTCGTAGCTTCCCATCCCGAGCTTTGAAAATACTGCACCGACACCTTGTCCCACAGCGCCTCCAAATGCAAGCAGGAGTCCTTTTATTGGGTAATTCAGTCGGTGGCGTGGCTGATCCTCGTCTTCTTTGCGTTTCAAAATTACAATTGCAATACCTGTGAGCACCAGTCCCATCCCCAAAAAATTAAGCAATGTAAATTTCTCGTGCAAAACGAGGGCCCCAAAAATAGCTGCAACCGGAGGAGCCAGCGACATGATCAACATCGAGATTTTGGCTGACTGATATGCATACGATTTGAAAAGAAAATAATCGCCTATTACAAAACCAATTAATCCAGATACCGATAACCATTTCCACGATTCGGGAGTCGCATCGGTTGGTAGCCATAACCCGCGGTTAATTTTAGACCAAAGCATGAAAATCAAAAATGCGATAGACAACCGCATGATATTGACCGTTAAAGAGCCTGCGCGTTTGGTGGCCACCGAAAAGGTTAACGCCGATACAGTCCAGCAAAGTGCTGTCAGAATTCCGGCTATCTCGCCCAAATGATTCATCAGAATTTGATTAAAACCCCAAAAGTAGAAAAAGTAACGGCCGTTTGCAGTGCTGTTTTATCAAATCAATATTAAACTTTGCTAACGGTGTATATATTTTCCGAGTTCCAGTTTTTTTTCTCAAATTTGGCTCATTAAAAAATCAAAATACAACTATCAATGAGACTAATTATTCAACCCGATGCAGCCAACGTTGCAGAATGGTCGGCTATTTACATTGCCCGAAAGATTAACGATAGTAAACCAACACCCGAAAAGCCGTTTGTACTTGGGCTTCCCACCGGAAGCACTCCGTTGGGAACCTACAAAGAGCTGATAAATATCTATAAAGAGGGTAAAGTGTCATTCAGCAATGTGGTAACATTTAATATGGATGAATATGTTGGAATCCCCAAAGAGCATCCGCAAAGTTATCATACGTTTATGTGGGAGAATTTTTTCAATCATATCGATATCAAGTCTGAAAATGTGAATATCCTGAATGGAAATGCAACCGATTTGAAAGCGGAATGCAAACGCTACGAAGAGAAAATAAAATCAGTAGGCGGCATCGA
>CAYOJD010000029.1:0-15457 GCA_964404205.1 uncultured Prolixibacteraceae bacterium | reverse complement strand
GGAGTTGGTGCCGATGGGCATCTGGCATTTAACGAACCGGGTTCGAGCCTTTCGTCACGGACAAGAGATAAAGCGCTGAACCACGACACAATGGTTGCCAATAGCCGATTCTTCAATAACGATATCAATCAAGTTCCCAAGCTGGCGTTGACTGTTGGTGTCGGGACGGTTATGGATTCGCGCGAAGTATTGATTTTAGTTACCGGACATAACAAATCGAGGGCGTTGCACAAAGCTGTCGAAGGTGGGTTAAATCACATGTGGACCATTTCGGCGTTGCAATTGCACACCAATGGAATTATTATTTGTGATGAAGCTGCTACGATTGATTTAAAAGTTGGTACTTACCGCTACTTCAAGGATATCGAGAAGGAGCATCTTGAACCGGGTTTGCTTTGGCAAAAGGACCATAACTTGGGTTGGTAATATCTAAATTGTTCTTAATCTTTCAATATTAGGGCTGTTCAAATTAGACAGCCCTTTTTTTGTGAGAATAAAAAAGCCTTCCGGTTACCGGAAGGCTTTGATTTTTATGCTGAAAAATGCAATTAAGCTTTTTTTACTTTTTTGTAACCATAAATGGCAGCTGCACCCAACTCTTCTTCAATGCGGAGAAGCTGGTTGTATTTAGCCATACGGTCAGAACGGCTCAATGAACCGGTTTTGATCTGTCCACTGTTGGTTGCCACAGCGATATCGGCAATGGTTGCATCTTCGGTTTCGCCTGAACGGTGCGAAGTTACAGAAGTGTAGCCAGCGCGGTGTGCCATTTCAATTGCGTCGAGCGTTTCGGTGAGGGTACCAATCTGGTTTACCTTGATAAGGATTGAGTTGGCTGCACCAACTTCGATACCTTTTTTCAGGTACTCAACGTTGGTTACGAAAAGGTCGTCGCCTACCAACTGACATTTGTCTCCGATTTTCTGGGTCAGTTTTACCCAACCCTCCCAGTCATTTTCTGAACATCCGTCTTCAATAGAGTCGATCGGGAATTTTGCTACCAATTCGGCAAGGAAATAAACTTGTTTGTCGATATTGCGTTTGGCGCCATTTTCGCCTTCAAACTTGGCATAGTTGTAAATACCATCTTTGAAGAATTCTGAAGCGGCACAGTCGAGACCGATCGATACATCGCCTCCTTCTTCGGCGCGGCCAGGTTTGTAACCTGCTTTTTTGATGGCTTCGATAATGCTGTTGAGGGCATCTTCGGTACCATTGAGGGCGGGGGCAAAACCACCTTCGTCACCAACTGCTGTGCTAAGGTTACGGTCATGCAATACTTTTTTGAGGCTGTGGAAAACTTCAGCACCCATGCGGAGGCCTTCGCGGAAAGAAGTGGCACCGATAGGACGAATCATGAATTCCTGAAAAGCAATAGGGGCATCGGAGTGCGAGCCACCATTGATGATGTTCATCATCGGAACAGGAAGGGTTTTGGCGTTGGTGCCACCAATATAGCGGTAAAGCGGCATTTCAAGGTAAGCAGCGGCGGCTTTGGCTACAGCAAGCGATACCCCCAAAATGGCGTTGGCGCCCAGTTTCGATTTGGTTTTGGTACCATCGAGGGCTAGCAATTTGTGGTCGAGAGCTACCTGATCGAGCGCGCTCATGCCAACAATTTCCTTAGCAATAACTGTGTTGACATTTTCAACAGCTTTCAGAACGCCTTTGCCCAGGTAACGGCTTTTGTCACCATCGCGCAGTTCAATTGCTTCGTTTTCGCCGGTCGATGCACCTGATGGTACGGCCGCACGGCCAACAACACCGCTTTCAAGCGTAATTTCTACTTCAACGGTTGGGTTACCGCGTGAGTCGAGAATTTCTCTTCCTACAACTTTGTAAATTAACATTGTTTTTATGGTATTTATGTTACACAATATATTAGCTATCAGATTGACAGCATGTAGTTTGATTTTTTTTCAAAAAACCAGACAAAGATAATGATTCTTAGTGAAATATTGGGTCATTGATGCGATTCTCTGTTAAGAAGAGGTTAAATTAATTACGGTGTTTGATGCCGGCTTCGTAACGTGCCACATCGACCTCAAAAGTGGTGACCATTCCCCCTTTTCCCGAATCGCGTAACATCGATTCGAGTAGTGGCATAAAATCGTCGATTCGTTCGCGGGTGTCAATAATGTCGATAATAACCGGAAGATCGCTCGAAAGGGCAAAGATTTTCAGCGTATGGATGGAGTGACTTGGGCCAAATGACATGACTCCCCTGAATGCAGTAGCACCGGCCAGCCCGGCATGACGGGCTGCAAAAATAATCGCTTCGTAAAGCAACTGACCTTCGTATTTATCGGATTCCCCGCAGAAAATCCGAAGATTTGTACATTTTCCCGATAGTTTCATAACGGTTTCATTTATAGTTTGAAATGATGGTTGTCGCTGTTCCGGAATGTAAAGATGTATACCTTAAATGTAGTGATTTTTTGCCGATTTATCAACGAATCTGACTAATTGATGTAAACCTGTGCTGTGAAACCGCTATAAAATAACTGCCCCGGCTTTTGGCCGGGGACAGTCGGGGTTGGAGTTAATTATCGGATGTTTACGTGCGCAGAACGGTAGTTGGATTAATTGGTCTTTTCCAGTTTTTTCTGAATCTTTTTGATGGCCATTTCGATAGGTTTTTCCGGTTCAATAACGTTGTATTCACCCCAAAATTCCGGGTCGGCAAAGCCAGTGAGCTGGTCGGTGAGGACAACATTGCTGCGGAGCCTTTCAGTCGGTTTTGCATTTTTTGTGTCCATCTTTTCCCAGTCGGTTACCGCCATTTCGATGGTCGATTCGTAAGTTGTGTTGAAGAACTTCTTGTCCCAGTCGACCTTGAAGTTGATTTGACCACGGCTGTAGCCATAGAGCCATTTGCCATCTTTTTCGCGATAAACAATCTGGTACGATGCTTCGGTAGGGAATACTTTTGCTCCTATTGGTTTTTTCTTGATGAAAAGATCGCTGGCGGCTGCTTTATTTTCGAGATTCAAATTGAAGGTGGCATTGGTGATGGCCAGACTTTCAGTTTCGACATAAATTTTACCGTAATAAAGAGGCTCACTGACAAATTCTCGTTGTTTAAAACCAATAACATATACCAGACGTTCGTCAATTTTGGTGATGTTTTCAATCGTGAACTCATAGTTGCCAATCATGTCTTCTGTGAAAATCATTTCCGGGTTTTTCATGATATCGAGATAGAGATTGGTGTATGGGCCTCCTTGAAGCTTGAAGGTCAACGTGTCGAGTTTTGCATAGTCGGTGCTTTTGCGCCCTTTGAACAGTTCGGCCATATCGGTGCGCAGCGATGCATAAGGTTGTTTGTAGACTTCGATTACAGCTTCAGAAAGAGAAACATAGGTCTTTTTCTTTTTGATGGTTTCGCGGTAGAATGCGGTCATCAGATTTTGGTCGTCGCTGTAGTTTTGAGTTCTTTTGTTCATCACAGCTCTCATCAACAGTTCAGGATCTTTCGGGAAAACATTTACTTCGCTGAGCGACACGGTAAAGATTTCGAGCTCGATTCTGTTTTTCTCGGGTTTCATCTCGCTGAGATTAACCTCTTTGTTCTTATATCCGAGGTGCGAAACTGTAATTTTACCGTTCGTGATGTTCTTCGGAACTTTCAGCGAGAATTCGCCTTCGCTGTTGGTGATGGTGGCGATGTTGGTTCCTTCGAGCGAAAGGGTGGCGAAAATAAGTGCCGCGCGGGTTTCAATATCGGTTACTGAGCCTTTAAATTGAACATATGTCAATGTATCAGGCTGATTGGATTTCGGGTTGGATGCAAGAACTGCCCCGGTGTTACCGGCCATCAACATAATTACAATTGCAATGGCCAGCCAATTTTTGATGTTTTTTTGAATTAGTGTTTTCATGGTTTCAACGGATTTAATGGACTGTTTACAATCATTAGACAGTCACTCTGAAAAAGACCCCTAATTCTTCAAAAATTTTTTTTCATGACAAGTTGGAAATGGTCCTTTTTGGTCGGTTTTTGTCTTAGTGAAATAAAATGATTGGAGATTCTATTTTATTTATATATAATCCTTTATGTTCGGTTTGTTACCAAAGCATCCGCGTAACCACAATTCCGGCATAAACGGCCAGCAACCCGGCCAAAATACTCCCGCCGATGTTCAGGATTAGAAACTGCCAAAGATTTCCCGATATCATCATAAAATTATCGAAAGCAAAGGTGGAAAAGGTGGTGAAACCACCACAAAACCCAACCATAATAAACAGACGGCTCTCGTAGGTAAGTATCCCGCCCCGTTCGGCCAGCGTGTAGGCTACTCCGATAATAAAACTTCCGATAATATTAACCAGAAAAGTCCCCAGAGGGAAAGAGGTGGCAAACAGCTGTTCGGCTCCACGCTGGGCTAAAAACCGGCTAACTGAGCCTAATGCCCCTCCTATGCCTACTATCATAATTGCTTTTAACACCCCGGATAGTTATTGATGATCTTTAATTTGTGCTAAAAATAAACAATTCTGTTTGCAGACTGTATAAACCGAATGAATTATATTTACCAGCCTGCATATATAATTAGGAGATTGTCATTTTTTATCTAAATTTTACTTAAAATTTCCGATATGAGGATTCATGCTTTACTCAGGGTCTCGAAACTGATCGTCTTTTTCCTGCTGATTGGCTCATCAATTGGATTTTCGCAGGAGAGAAGGCCTAAAATTGGGCTGGTTTTGTCGGGTGGCGGAGCAAAAGGTTTTGCCCATGTCGGCGTGCTGAAAGTCATTGAAGAGGTTGGTATTCCAATCGATTACATTGCCGGAACCAGTATCGGGAGTATTGTAGGCGGGCTGTATTCGCTGGGATATAGTGCCGATTCGCTCGAAAAGATAATAAGAACAGCCGACTGGGAATATTTGCTTAGTAACGATTCAAAACCAGAATATGTGTCGCAACTCGATAAAACAGAACAGGCACGCTATAATATTAGCTTTCCCATCGAGTCGAAAAGAATTGCCCTTTCAACCGGATTGCTTAACGGACAGCATGTTATAGATTTACTCTCGTACCTTACATACGGTTATCACGATGTGTCCGATTTTTCGAAATTGCCGATTCCGTTCCTTTGCATAGCGACCGATCTCTCGACAGGGAAGGAGGTTGTATTGAACAGAGGTTCGCTCCCAATGGCCATCAGGGCAAGCATGGCTGTTCCGGCAGCATTTTCAGCCAGCGAAATCGATGGAAAGCTTTTGGTCGATGGCGGGTTGGTCAACAATTATCCGGTAGATCGCTGTCTGGAAATGGGGGCTGACATCATAATTGGTGTTGATATAATGGATACGTTACGAGCCAAAGAATCGATAAAAGGAATTCCCGACGTAATGAGCCAGTTGATTTCGCTGATGTCAACACAACGAAGCGATAAAAATGCCGAAAAGGTCGACGTTCCTATCCGCCCTAATCTTGACGGTTATTCTGCTTCGAGTTTCAGCAACACGGCAGCTGATTCGCTTATTCTGAGAGGTGAGTTAGCAGCGCGAAAGGTGTATGCTCAGTTGGTTAAACTAAGGGATTCGCTTCATCTGAAGCCCAATAATATTCCGCCAAGGGCAATTCCCGACGAAAAAGAAGATATTTCTATCAGTCGCATTGAAGTTGAAGGGACACAGCGCTCAACCATCACTTTCTTCCTCGGTCAGGTTGGCCTTCAGCGGGGCGACAGCATCACTTTGGGGCAAATCAGACAGAGTATTTCACGGCTCTATGCAACGGGTAATTATGAGTATGTCAATTATCAAATTCGCGGAGAATCGCAAAAAACGCTTTACCTCACGGTGAAGGAGCGTTCCAATAACCGTTTGAATGCAGGTCTTCACTATGATTCAGACTTGAGATCGGCGTTGCTGTTCAATGCCACGTTGCGTGGGCATAATTTTTATGGGTCGAGGCTTTCGGTTGACGCTAAATTATCGGCATTGCCAGTTTTTGCTGTTCGTTATTCGCTCGACCGAGGATGGAAACCTGGAATTTTTGCCGGGATGATGTTTGCCCAGGATCGCTTTTACCGTTACAATGGGTCGTCGCGCGATGCTGAAATCAATATTAAACTGAACCAGTTTCAGTTGTACACTCAGTCTTTTTTGTCGAAATCGTCGCGGTTATCGTTGGGTGGCTCGGTCGAGCATTTTGCACTTGGTTCGGTAATTGGTAATTTTCCAAAAAAAGATGTCCCGGAGAAGACCTTTGTGAATGTAAGTGCCCGATTCGAGCATAACACATTAAATCACATCTATTTTCCAACGCATGGGATAACCATGGGTGCTTCTGTCAAAGCTGTGCTGAACAATAAACTTACCGATGGACTCAATCATCCCTATTTAATTGTAAACTATTCGGTTCAACGGGCTTTTAGTTTGTCAAAAAGAGTAACTCTGTTGCCATCGTTCTATTCAAGAATGGTGATGGGTGAAGGGGAGTCGTTTTTCCATAAAACATTTTTGGGCGGGGTGCAGCAAATCGATTATCTTGATGTGCAAGTTCCGTTTTACGGCTTACGCCGGATGGAAATTATAACCGCAAGTGTCGGAACGCTAAGTCTCGAAACGCGCATCAATGTATGGAATAAAGTTTATTTATCGCTCGTCGGACAGGCGGCAGCTTACAGCGACGATAATACCTTTGTTACCAATTCGAGTTGGATATACGGAACAGGGCTAAGGCTAAGTTTCTTGAACAATATGGTTGGCCCGTTCGAGTTGATGGGAAGTATCTCCAGCTACAACAAAACATTTTCCCCATTCCTGTCTATTGGATATTGGTTCTAAATCAGTTTAAGATGACTGCCAGAATTCTTCTCGTATTTTCCCTGTTCTTTTCAGTCTGCTATCAGATTGTAGCCCAGACTGAGAAATCTGTTAACGATATTTTTCTTCGTGAAATACCAGCTTATTCGCCATTCTCGTTTTATGCCATTGAAGCCGAGAGTGGAAAAGTATTGGCAGAAACGAATCAACTGAGCCTTACTCCAGCTTCGACTCAAAAGTTGATGACTACAGCGGTTGCCCTTTCGCTGCTTGGAGCTGACTTTCGTTTCGAAACGAAAATATTGATGGTGGGAAAGATTGATGCTGCCTCAGGAGCATTACTTGGAGATTTGATTATCAGTGGAGGAGGCGATCCGGCTTTTTATTCCGAATATTTTGCCGAACATTATCAAGGTACATTTGAAGAATGGGCCGATAAAATTGCAGCGCTGGGCATTAAAAAAATTAACGGTGAATTGTTGCTCAATATGTCGGCCTATGCCAACGATCCCATTCCCGGTGGCTGGATCTGGGAAGATATTGGGAACTATTACGGTGCGGGAGTTTCGGCACTCACTTATCGCGATAATCTTTATCGTATTTATTTTAAAACGGATAATGTAGAAGGAAATCCGGCCGTAATAACCCGGATAGAACCTCAAATCGAAGGTTTATTGCTTGAAAACAAGGTTGTTTCTTCGTCCATCGAGCGTGATTTGTCTATTGTTTATGGTGCACCGGGAAGTTATAGTCAACAGATAAAGGGCACAATTCCAAAAGGGAGAACCGATTTTGTCGTAAAAGGCACCATCCCCAATCCTGCCGATAGGGTTGCTGCAGATTTTTTGGCCGTTTTGCATCGCAAAGGCATTGAAATCAGTCGAAATTTTAAAAAAGTATGTGAGTTTTCCCAAACGGATATGGAAACTGTTGCCATTAAACAGTCGCCATCGCTAAGTGAAATTTTGGTCCCGTTAAACCGCGAAAGTATCAATCTTTTTGCCGAACATTTGTTGTGCGAGGTGGGTCGAAAAAGTTCAGGTTTTGCAACGCTTCAGGCGGGAATTGATGCTTTGAAAGTATTTTGCGAAAAGGCAGAAATCAGCGTCAAGGGCTATTTCCCCAAAGATGGCAGTGGCCTTTCGCGCAGCAATGCGATAACGGCCCGGACGTTGGCCGAGACTATTAATTATATGTATAACAGTACGAACCGTTTGCCATTTGTCAACTCACTGGCAGCAGCCGGTCGTGACGGAACTTTAAAAAATATTTTCAAGGGAACACCACTTGAAAATAATCTTCGCGGCAAAACTGGTTCAATGGAGCGGGTGAGAAGCATGGCCGGAATTTTTCGGACGTCAGCCGGAAAGCAAGTTGTTTTTGGATTTGTTATCAATAATTCACAGCAAACTTCGAGGGAAATTAATTTACTGTTACAAAAGGCGTTAATGGAACTTTATAACGGTGTTTAACCTTGAGAATCAATGTGTGCACTGTGCATTTTTTTTGACAGTAACAATGTGCTGTTGTCACAACTTCAAAGTAAAATTAACGTTAAGATTATATTTTTAAATAAAAAAATGAAAAACGCTTTCAGTTTTCATTTTGATCTATCGGTTTTATTACTACATTTGACACCGGAAAAACGTAACCATTTACCAAAATGTTGCGTAAACGGTTCCAAAACAAAAATTACTTATTTCAGTTTGAAAATGATATCTGCAAGTATTCACAGCCTAATTCTCGTGGTCATTCTAATTCTCGTCTGTGCCGGGTGAGGGAGGTGAATATTGTATAAACCAAAATAAGACAAGAGCCTTTCTCACAACAGAGAAAGGTTTTTTTTTAACAATATACTATGAAAAATAACTTACGGAGCAATACATCGACACAGGGACGAAGGATGGCCGGGGCACGAAGCCTTTGGCGTGCCAACGGTATGAAAGAGAGTAACTTCGGAAAGCCGATAGTTGCAGTGGTCAACTCGTTTACCCAGTTTGTGCCGGGGCACGTGCATCTGCACGAGATTGGGCAGATGGTAAAGGAGATGATTGAAGCCGAAGGCTGTTTTGCCGCCGAGTTCAATACCATTGCCGTCGACGACGGGATTGCCATGGGGCACGACGGGATGCTCTACTCGCTCCCGTCGCGCGATTTGATTGCCGATAGCGTCGAATACATGGTGAATGCCCACAAAGCCGATGCGATGATTTGCATCTCGAATTGCGATAAGATTACCCCCGGTATGCTGATGGCTTCTATGAGGCTTAATATTCCAACTATTTTTGTGTCGGGCGGACCGATGGAGGCCGGCGAGATTCGTGGCAAACAGTACGATTTGGTCGATGCGATGGTGATGGCAGCCGACAACAGTGTTGACGATGCTTTTCTGGCCGAAGTTGAACAAAAAGCTTGTCCAACCTGCGGCTCTTGTTCAGGAATGTTCACCGCCAATTCGATGAACTGCCTTACCGAAGCGCTCGGACTTTCGCTTCCGGGTAACGGAACAGTGGTGGCTACCCATCTGAACCGCAAAAAACTCTTCGGGAAAGCGGCCAAACGGATCGTCGAAATCACTTACGATTATTATCAAAACGGGAACGAAAAGGTATTACCCCGTGCAATTGCCAGCCGTGAATCGTTTTTTAATGCCATGACCCTCGATATTGCGATGGGCGGTTCGTCGAACACGGTACTCCATCTGTTGGCCGTTGCCCGCGAAGCCGGTGTAGATTTTACAATGAAAGATATTGACAATCTGTCGCGCAGGGTGCCATGTATTTGCAAAGTTGCCCCTAATTCACATTATCATATTCAAGATGTTAACCGTGCAGGAGGTATACTTGCCATTCTGGGAGAACTGGAACGGGCTTCACTTTTGGATACCACTACTTCGCGGGTGGATGAAGTGAGCCTTGCCAATGCGATTCAAAAATGGGATATCAAACGTAACACTGTCGTTTCAGAGGCTCAAAAACTGTATGCCTCAGGCCCAGGAAATATTGGTCGAAACCTCATAATGGGGTCGCAGGATACCTATTACCGCACGCTCGACGACGACCGCGAGAAAGGTTGTATCCGCAGTGTGGAACATGCTTATACCAAAGAAGGCGGATTGGCAGTTTTGTTTGGTAATCTGGCAGAGAATGGCTCTATCGTCAAAACAGCAGGTGTCGATTCGTCCGTTTTTCAGTTTAAAGGGAAAGCAAGGGTTTTCGAATCGCAGGATGATGCCTGTGACGGAATCCTTGGCGGGAAAGTTCGCCCCGGCGATGTAGTGGTAATCCGTTACGAAGGGCCCAAAGGAGGTCCGGGGATGCAGGAAATGCTCTATCCCACGTCGTACCTGAAATCAATGAAACTCGATAAACAGTGTGCCTTGTTGACCGATGGCCGCTTTTCAGGCGGTACTTCGGGACTCTCTATCGGCCATGTCTCGCCTGAGGCTGCCGCCGGTGGTACAATTGCCCTGGTTCGCGACAACGATCCTATCGAAATCGATATTACGACCCGTCGTATCGAACTGATGGTTCCTGAAACGGAATTGGATAAGCGCCGTAAAGAGGAGTTGGCCAGAGGAAAAGAGGCTTACACGCCTGTTGCCCGCGAACGAAATGTAAGTAAGGCGTTGAAAGCTTACGCGCTATTGGTTTCATCGGCCGATGAGGGTGCAGTTAGAATTATTGATTAATCAGAAAAACCTTAAAATATGAATGCCAAAGCAAAAAACAGAGATGGGTCCCAGCAGCCGATTGAGATAACCGGTTCAGAAGCGGTTATCCGTTCATTAATTGAAGAGGGCGTTGAGACCATTTTCGGCTATCCCGGCGGTGCAATTATGCCGGTATACGATGCACTTTACGATTACCGGAGTGTGCTGAAACATATCTTAACCCGCCATGAACAGGGTGCTGTTCACGCAGCTCAGGGGTATGCCCGCGTATCGGGGAAAGTGGGTGTTTGCGTAGCCACTTCAGGCCCCGGTGCCACCAACCTGATTACCGGCATTGCCGATGCCATGATTGACTCTACACCATTGGTTTGCATCACCGGTCAAGTGGTTTCACCGTTGCTCGGAACCGATGCTTTTCAGGAATCAGATGTGGTGGGCATTTCGATGCCAGTAACCAAATGGAATTACCAGATTACCTCGCCAGAGGAGATTCCTTCAGCCATTGCCAAAGCATTCTATATTGCGAAAAGCGGTAGGCCAGGCCCCGTACTTCTTGATATCACCAAAGATGCACAGTTCGGAAAACTGAGTTATAATTACAGAAAATGTCATAAAATCCGCTCTTATGTTCCTGAATATCCGGCGGATAAATCTTTACTAAAAAAGGCAGCCGATTTGATTAACGATGCCAAAAAACCATTCTTGCTTTACGGACAGGGTGTTTTGCTTTCGGGTGCCGAAAAAGAGTTGTTGAACTTTATCGATAAAACGGGCATTCCTTCTGCCGGGACATTGCTTGGTCTTTCGGCCATCCCGACCACTCATGCGCTGAATATGGGAATGTTGGGCATGCACGGAAATTATGCCCCCAACATCAAAACCAACGAATGCGATGTGCTGATTGCTGTTGGCATGCGTTTCGACGACCGGGTAACCGGAAGCCTGGCCACCTATGCCAAACAGGCCAAGGTGATTCATATCGAAATCGACCCGGCCGAAATCGATAAGAATGTTAAAACCACAGTTGGATTGCTGGGTGATGCCAAACATACCCTCCGATTGCTTTCGCGGTTGGTAAATAAAACCCAACATCCGGAGTGGATTAGCGAATTCCGTCAGGCTTATAAAATTGAAGAGGTAAAGGTTATCAATTCCGATTTAAAACCGACAAAACCTGGCCTTACCATGGGTGAGGTAGTGCGTATGGTCTCCGAATTGACCAACAACGAAGCCATAGCGGTTACTGATGTGGGGCAGAACCAGATGGCTGCAGCCCGTTACTCAAGGTTTAAAGAGTCGCGCAGTTGGGTTACCTCGGGTGGTTTGGGAACCATGGGATTTGGACTTCCGGCTGCCATTGGTGCCAAATTTGGCGCACCCGACCGCGAAGTGGTCCTTTTTACCGGTGATGGCGGGATTCAAATGACGGTTCAGGAGTTGGGTACCATTGCGCAGGAAAATCTCAATGTGAAGATTATTGTGCTCAACAATAACTTTCTCGGCATGGTTCGTCAGTGGCAGGAACTATTTTTTGAAAAACGCTATTCGTTTACCGAAATTTTGAGTCCTGATTTTATCAAACTGGCTGATGCTTACGGTATTCCTGGAAAATCTGTCTCCGACAGGAACGATCTCTCGAAAGCCATGCGTGAGATGTTCGCCACGCAAGGTCCCTATTTTTTGAATGTAACCATCGAGAAAGAGGACAATATCTTCCCGATGGTTCCGGCCGGGGCTTCAGTTTCGAAAGTGATACTCAGCGCCGACGAGGCCAATTAATTCAACGGTAAATCAAGAAGATTATGAAACAGGAATATATTATTTCAGCTTACAGCGAAAACCACATCGGTTTGCTGAACCGTATCACCATTATTTTTACCCGACGCAAGGTGAACATTGAGAGCCTTACCGTGTCGGAGTCGGCCCTTAAAGGAATCTCCAAATTCACTATCGTGGTCAACGAAACGCGCGAAAAGGTTGACAATATTGTTCGCCAAATCGAAAAACAGATTGAGGTGCTGAAAGCCTTTTATCACACCAACGACGAAATGATTTTTCAGGAGATTGCCCTTTATAAAGTGCCAACCAACGCGTTGATGGAGAGCGATATTATCGAAAAGATGGTGCGTAGCCACAATGCCCGGATCCTCGAAATCACCCGTGATTACACGGTGATTGAAAAAACCGGGCACAAAGAGGAGACGCAGGCACTTTTTGAAGGACTAAACCAGTTTGGGGTAATGCAGTTTATCCGTTCCGGAAGGGTAGCTATCACCCGTTCTCCGATTGAGAAACTTTCAGAATTTTTGCGCGAACGCGATGCGCTTTTCTCCAAGCTTGAATCGAAAGAAAAACAGTAATCAACTATTTTTGAAATATTTAAATCAGTAACACAATAAAAAAATCTACAAAAAATGGCAAAGATTAATTTTGGCGGAGTCGAAGAGAATGTTGTAACACGTGAAGAATTTCCATTGGAAAAGGCACGTGAGGTAATGAAGAATGAAGTTATTGCAGTGATTGGGTATGGGGTGCAAGGTCCTGGTCAGTCGCTCAACCTCCGCGACAACGGGTTCAACGTCATCATTGGCCAGCGCAAAGGGGGCAAAACCTGGGAAAAAGCCATTGCCGATGGTTGGGTGCCAGGCGAAACTCTTGTCGATATTGAAGAGGCTTGCGAAAAAGCGACAGTAATCCAATACCTGCTTTCCGATGCAGCCCAAATCGAAGTTTGGCCACGCATCAAACCCTATCTTACTGCCGGGAAGGCACTCTATTTCTCTCACGGTTTTGGCATCACCTACAAAGAGCGTACAGGAATTGTGCCTCCGGCCGATGTCGACGTGATTTTGGTGGCACCCAAAGGTTCGGGCACTTCGCTGCGCCGTATGTTTCTGCAGGGCCGTGGATTGAACTCGTCGTATGCCATTTTTCAGGATGCTACAGGCCGTGCATGGGAGCGTGTTGTCGCACTTGGAATCGGTGTCGGTTCAGGTTATTTGTTCGAAACAACCTTCAAACGCGAGGTTTATTCCGACCTTACCGGCGAGCGCGGAACTTTGATGGGCGCTATTCAAGGAATCCTTTTGGCTCAGTACGAAGTTTTGCGTGCCAATGGCCATACACCGTCCGAAGCTTTCAATGAAACGGTTGAGGAGTTGACCCAGTCGCTAATGCCGCTCTTTGCCGAGAATGGAATGGACTGGATGTATGCCAACTGTTCTACTACAGCTCAGCGTGGTGCGCTCGACTGGATGGGCCCATTCCACGATGCGACCAAACCGGTGTTCGAAAAGTTGTATGCTGAAGTAGCTTGCGGAAATGAAGCGCAGCGCTCTATCGATACCAACTCTAAACCCGACTATCGCGACGGTCTCGACAGCGAACTGAAAGCATTGCGCGAAAGCGAAATGTGGCGGACAGGTGCCGTTGTGCGTAAATTACGCCCCGAGAACAATTAAAACAAAAGCGGAAAGAGGATTGTTTTCCTTTTCGTACTGATTCGGCCAAAAGGCCAAAACAATAAATAGAAAGAAAAAACTATGGATAATCGGGTATATATTTTTGATACAACCCTTCGCGATGGCGAACAGGTTCCCGGCTGCCAGTTAAATACCGTCGAAAAGATTGAAGTGGCCAGGGCACTCGAGCAACTGGGTGTCGATGTTATCGAAGCCGGATTCCCGATTTCGAGTCCGGGCGACTTCAAATCGGTGGTCGAAATCTCCAAGGCGGTCACCTGGCCTGTTATTTGTGCCCTGACCCGCGCCGTGGAAAAGGATATCGATGTGGCTGCCGAATCGCTTCAATATGCCAAGCGCGGCCGTATTCATACGGGGATTGGCACTTCTCCGTATCATATTCAGTATAAGCTGAATTCGAATCCCGAAGAGATTCTGGAACGGGCGGTAGCTGCGGTGAAATATGCCAAGAGATATGTGGAAGATGTTGAATTCTATGCCGAAGATGCCGGCCGGTCCGACAATGTCTATCTGGCACGCGTTGTCGAAGCGGTTATCAAGGCGGGTGCAACGGTGGTGAACATCCCTGATACAACCGGCTACTGTTTGCCGCATCAGTTTGGCGAGAAAATTAAATTTCTGGTTGACAATGTGCCCAATATCGATAAGGCCATTATTTCGACCCACTGTCACAACGACCTTGGAATGGCTACAGCCAATAGTATTTCAGGGATTTTGAATGGAGCCCGTCAGGTGGAGGTAACTATCAATGGCATTGGCGAACGAGCAGGAAACACTTCGCTCGAGGAGGTGGTGATGACCCTTCGTTCGCACAAAGAGTTGGAGCTTTTTACCAATATCAACACCAAGAATATTTACAAAACCAGCCGTTTGGTTTCGAGTTTGATGAATATGCCGGTGCAGCCTAACAAGGCTATTGTGGGTCGAAATGCGTTCGCCCACTCTAGCGGCATCCATCAGGATGGTGTATTGAAAAACCGTGAGAACTACGAAATTATCGATCCTGTCGAGGTGGGTATCAGCGAATCGTCAATCGTTCTGACAGCCCGTAGTGGCCGTGCCGCACTGAAACATCGTCTCGAAGTGTTGGGTGTCGAACTCGACAAAGAAAAACTCGATCAGGTATATCAGGATTTTCTCAATCTGGCCGATAAGAAAAAGGATATCAAAGAAGACGACCTGTTGGCACTGGTTGGGGCGCATGATGGCTTTGGCGACCGTCGCATCAAGCTTGACTTCCTTCAGGTGGTTACCGGTAAGAATCTTGTGCCAATGGCTACTGTCCGTTTGGATATTGCCGGCGAAAAGTTCTCAGCCACCGAATCGGGCAACGGCCCTGTCGATGCAGCCATCAAGGCAGTGAAGGATATTATCCACCGCAAGGTGACTTTGCAGGAGTTTTTGATTCAGGCCATCACCCGTGGAAGCGACGATATTGGCAAGGTTCACATGCAGGTTGAATTCGAAGAGAGTGTTTACAACGGCTTTGGCGCCAACACCGATATCATTACTGCCTCAGTCG
>CAYOJD010000028.1:2145-27788 GCA_964404205.1 uncultured Prolixibacteraceae bacterium | reverse complement strand
CAAGGGGTAAAACAGCAGAAATACCGGCTGCCTGACATGGGGTTGCCTTATGGCATACCGGCACACGCTTTCGCCCGCCTTATTTCCGGTAGATTATCGTCCAAATCGGTTGGCCAATACTTTTTCACGATAGGCGAAGATGGCCTCTACTCTCGAATCGATAAAAAGCCGGCGGGCCCACTCGCCCAATATACCCAACGGAAGCCCGTAATAGAGTTTATCCTCCATCACCACACCTCCTTCGGCCGCCTCGAAACGGTGTTCGTGGTGCCAAAACTGATAAGGCCCCTTTAGTTGCGTGTCGATAAAATATTGCCCCTCCACCAGTTGTGTAATCTCGGTAACCCACTCCATATCGATGCCCCATAGCGGACGGATGCGGTAGGTGATAATCTGTCCGGGATAGGCTTTGCTGCCCGGCTGGTTGGTTATCCGAAAATCGAGGGCCGGTGGTGTGATGGTTTGCAGATTGGCAGGCGACGAGAAAAAATCCCACGCTTCGGCAGGGGATATGGGCAAAAATTGTTTTCGATAGAGCGACCCGGACATGGCTAATGCGAAATGGTTTCCCATCAAACAACGGGCACTGCGGTTTGGTTCAACGAAAAACGCTGATAAAACCATCTGGGGAAATGGCCTTATCAGCGTTGTGCCGGAAGTGAACTACCCGGTTATTTTATCTTCCATACCAGCACTTCGCCGGTAGGGATGGTTGGCTTGCCTATCAGCACATCGGCCTTCCCGGGCAGACTGATTTCGTATGGTTTTTCGCCCATATTGGTGGCAATGCCAAACCCGTCGCGGTATTCGACATTGATGCCTTCGGGATAGCTTTCGACGGCGATTTTCTTCTGGCCATAGAGTTTCGACAATACCATATTTTCCATCTCCCCGCTGCGGCTGTCGACCCCAATATAGGTAACGGTGCCTTTGCCCGATTTACGGTGGATAACGGCAGGTTTGCCCGCGTAAAAATCGCCCTGATAGGTTGCCCATGTTTCGGTGCCTTTGCGTGGGTTCAGCAGTTCGCCCCAGCTGCTCCATTCGTAGTTGTTGCCTTCGAAGCTAATCTGGTCGGGGGCATAAGGCATCAGCAGGTCGTACGATTCGATTTCGGCACCAATCAGGTCGTAGATAGGTGCGGCAAACGGCGTTTCCCAGAGGTGGCCATTGCGATCCTGATGGCCGGTACGGCAGGTCAACACCAGGTTTCCGCCGTTGTTGGCATACTGTTGCAATTTGGCAATCAGCTCTTTGTCGATTTGCTGATAGGCCGGGACTATCAGTACCGGGTATTTCGCGAAGTCAGCTTCGTCTTTCAGGAAATCGACCGGTGCGCCAAACGATTTCAGCGCTTTATAATATTTCATCACATGGTTGTAGCTGTTCCACTCGGTAGTCTGACGGTTCATCTCCATCGCCATAATATTGACCGGGTTATAGAGAATACCCGTTTTGCGGGCGGCATAGGCTTCCGGAACGTCGAGTTTGGCATTGTATGCTTTTCGCAACTTGTTGATTTCGGTGATGAATTTGGCAAATTCCAATCCACCCGGGGTAGGGGTCACCCCATCGGTGCCGATAATTCCGTAGTGATACTGCTCGTAACCATAGAGGGGTGCACGGAAACGGTAGGTACAGGTAAACTGGCTTCCGCCGGCAAACACCTGCCATAACCAGAGCCGTACGGCACCGGGTAGCGGTTGCGAATTGATACTCCCCCAGTTTACCTGACCGGGTTGTAACTCCATTACGCCATAGGTCGAAGAGATGGAGCGGAAGTAGTCGTTGGCCAGCGGGATACGCAACGGGTCGCCCAGCCGGTAGCCTTTACGGCCGATGCCACGGTCGCCGCCATAAACCATATAACGGGTATACGACACAAAGTCGAGCGCTTTGCTGCCGCCAACATAGGTCATATCGTACATGGGGATATAGTTGGAAGTAACCCATTGGTCGGGGGTGATATACTGGCGAAGGGTGTGGGCCTGCTCATCGAGAAAGGTCGATGTTTCGTCGTTGATAAAGCGTTGGTGGTCTAACCGCTGGTGCAGGTTGATGCCCCACTGGCGCCGTTTGGGGATATTGATCTGGTCGAATGTGCTGTAAGTCCCGCTCCAGAAATCGTTGCCCCACGACTCGTTCAGCGCGTCGATGGTTTTGTATTTGGCTTCGAGCCACTGGCGGAAACGCAGGTGGGCATCGGGGCCAAAATCTTCGAAGGTACGGGGTTCGTTGTCGAGCTGCCAGCCGATAATCTGCTTGTTCTGGCCATACCGTTTGGCCAGTTCGGCAATCATCTTCATCGAATAGGTGCGGTAGAAATTGCTCGAGAAGGTGGCATGTTGTCTGGCGCCGTGTTCGTAGGTGGTGCCATCTTCGTTGGTACAAAGCACTTCGGGGTATTTGCGCACCAGCCAAACGGGAGGAGTGGCGGTTGAGGTACACATAACCACCTTCAGGTTATATTGGGTAGCCAGTTCAACCGCCTTGTCGAGCCATGTAAAATCGTATTTCCCCTCTTCGGGTTCCAGTTGGGCCCAGGCAAATTCGGCAAAGTGGGTGTATTCGAAGCCCATTTCGGCCATCTTTTTCAGGTCGCGATCCCATTGCGCGGGATCCCAGTGTTCGGGGTAATAATAAGCGCCTACCGTGGTCAGTTCCTTTTGGGGAAACCACTCTTTGGCCGTTTGCGCCGACAGGGCCATGGTAGCAAGCAGCGCCAGTAATGTAAGTTTGATTTGTTTCATTTTTAATCTATTGTTGGTTATCTCTGTTTGTTTTCGATTTAGCCGCCGTATCCTGCAACGTGAACATGATACTCCGAGCGATAAAAGTATAAAATACCTACAATTTTACATCAAAAAATGAAGTTAAATATGCGGTATCGTAAGAAGTTCCGGTTTAATAAAATATCATAATATTTGAAAATGATGAATCGCTGTCTAAATAACAGTTCATCAGAAAATTAAATACACCTCTTACTTACAGAAAATCAATAAATAAGCTTCAACATGTACTTTTGAAAGACTGAAATGATTAGATAGTACAATATAAAGGTTAAAAAGTATTAAAAAGTGTTTCAAAAAATATTTTTATTTGCTGTGTTTCGTCGTTTAGGAAAGGGTATCGACCAAATCCGTTTCAGAACACGAAAACCGGACTAACAGGACAAACACTAAGGAAGGCCATACCTTAGATGTTGGAAGGGGGTAACCCGATTTAACGGCACGACCATTTTCACTCGATACGATTGAAAAGCCATTAAACCGGAAAGCTTCCTGATAAAAGAAGATTCTCTACGTTCTTATATTTCAATTATTTAATTAAATCAATCAGTCTATGAAAAAAGTGCTATGTACGTTTCTTTTCAGAAGCTTAGTAGTGATTTCAGTGCTGTTAGGCATTTGTTATCAGCCCGTTTATGCTGAAGTAGACTTCGGCAACGGTAATCAATCCAAAAAGGTTACGGGAGTTGTCACCGACAAGGGCGGTGAAGCATTGGTAGGTGCAGCAGTAGCGATTAAAGGGACAACAATCGGTACGGTTACCGATGTCGATGGTAAATTTAGCCTCGACGTTCCTGATAACGCAACGCTGGTCGTTTCATTTGTGGGTTATGTATCGAGCCAGATAGCCGTAGCCGGTAAAAGTGTGCTGACCATCACCCTTGCCGAGGACACCAAAAATCTCGACGACATTGTTATCATTGGTTACGGTACTGTCCGAAAGAGTGACCTTACCGGCTCCGTTGTATCAGTATCGTCGAAAGACTTTGGCGACCGGGGCGGAACAAGTGTTGGTTCGCTATTGCAGGGTAAAGCGGCCGGTGTCGATGTAACGGCCGACAAAATCCGCGTACGCGGGGTAACCACCATGAATAATACCGACCCGCTCTATGTAATCGACGGCTTTATTGGTGGTGATATGGGGACAGTACACCCCAGCGACATTGCCTCAATTGAGGTATTAAAAGATGCTTCGGCTACTGCAATTTATGGTGCACGTGGAGCCAATGGTGTCATCCTGGTTACCACCAAGAAGGGTGCTAAAGGTCGTCCGCAGTTCGAGCTGAATGCCTTTTATGGTATCCAAAGCCCCGAGAAGCTATTCGATATGCTCAATTCGCGCCAGTACATGGAACTGTTGAAAGATATTGAACTCAACGGTGGGACCAAGCCTGCTGATTTGTATGCCAAATCGAAACTCTTCAACCCTGACGGGACATTTACTTCGTATGTGCTCGAAGATCGCACCGACTGGCAAAAAGAGATGTTCAGTTCAGCACCCACCCAGGAATACAACCTGAGTGTTCGCGGAGGAACCGATTTCAGCAATTACAATGTGAACATGGCCTACAACAACACGGAATCGATTGCCGGAACAACGCAATGGCAAAACTACAAGATTTCGTTCAAAGGTGAACAACAAGCCTTTAAAGGCAAATGGATTATTGGCGAAAATGTAAGGCTGCAACATTGGAACAACACAGGCATCAGTCCTGATGTGTATGGCGGGCTTAGAATGCCAACCTATTCTCCGATAACCGATCCGGATGCACTGGGTGGTTATGCCTATGTGACGACTACCGAGGATTTGAACGATGCCTATAACCCCGTAACCATGTATAATGTACAGGATCGTTACGAAAAAGGGCTTAGCATGATGATTAACCTCACATCCGAAATTCGGTTCACCGATTATCTCAGGCTCAATTCATCGTTTGGTATTACCGGCGGGTTCTCAACCTATAAACTCTACCAGAAACCTTACCAAAACGGCAATCTGGTATTTCCTGACTCGGAAATGACTGAAAACTCCAGCTGGTGGTACAATCCCAAAATGGAAAACTACCTCACGTTCGATAAGACATTCGGGAAACACATGGTTTCGGCCATGGTAGGCCATACGGTTGAAAATGGGGCCCGTTCGCGTTTTATCCAGATCTTTGGGAAAGGTTTCCTGAACGATAACGTCCAGAATGTAACGGCAGCAAGAGACAAAACGATTCAAAACAACTCGGGCAGCCATTATGCTTACCTGTCATACTTTGGTCGGTTGAATTATACGTTCAACAATAAATATCTGATTACAGCCAACTTCAGGGCCGACGGTTCACCCAAATTTGGCCCGGCCAATCGTTGGGGTAAATTCCCCTCAGTAGCGCTGGGATGGAAACTGCATGAAGAGGGTTTTATGAAAGGCATCAGTTGGATCAACCAGTTAAAACTTCGCGGCAGCTATGGTATCACGGGTAACGACCAGATTCCGGATTACATGTATTTCTCATCAATCCACGACAAATCATCTTACGCATTCCCATCACACGGGTTTGGCGGTGTTAACTTCAACGGAGCAACCATAAAAGCTTTGGCTACGCCAACAATTCGCTGGGAAGAGGTAAAAAACCTGGCCGTCGGGCTCGACTTTACCACACTGAATAACAGACTGGATGTGTCACTCGATTATTTTCACAAAAACACTTACGACATCCTCTTCCAGGTACCACTACCTCCATCGCTTGGATTGAAAGTAGTAGCATGGGATGCCGACGCGATTGTCAATGCGGCAAGCTGCGTAAACGATGGTTTCGAAGTTGCCGCTTCGTGGAAGGATAAAGCAGGCGATTTGAGCTATCAGATTCAGGGTAACCTTACTTATGTAAAAAACGAAGTGACCTCACTTGGTTCCGGATTACCCTATAACAGCGGCCCTAACCGTACCGAGGTAGGCCAACCCATTGGCTATTTCTATGGCTATAAAGTAGACCGAGTATACAAAACCCAGGCTGAAGTCGACGCAGACAACACAGCGGCAAAAGCCAAAGGACATGATTATTATGATTCGGCAGCGACACAGGCCGGGGATATCCGTTTTGTTGATGTGAACGGCGATGGTAAAGTAGATGCTGACGACCGCACCTACCTTGGCAACGCCATCCCAAAACTGACATTTGGTGCAACCATCACACTGGCCTACAAAGGGTTCGACCTAAATACGACTTTCACGGGGATATCGGGCAACAGCATCTATTACACAACCGGTTACTGGATGGAAGGTATGGTCCGCCCATTCAATGCGACAACTGAAGTCCTTAACCGATGGAGAAGCGAAAGCGAACCGGGTGACGGGAAAATGCCACGCGCAGTAAAAACCGACCCATCGAAGAACACCCGTACCTCCGACAGGTTTATCTACAGTGGGACCTACCTGCGCAACAAACTCTTCAGCATTGGCTATACTGTTCCGAAAGAGTGGGTCAACAGCATTTCAAACGGAAACTTCGAAAACATCCGTGTTTACGGAAGTGTTGACAACCTTTTCACCATTACCAACTATCCGGGCTACAATGTTGAGCAAGGCGGCGACAATCTTGGCCGTGGGAAGGAAGATGGTTCATGGCCTAATGTCAGAACATTCAGACTTGGCGTTTCTGTAGCTTTCTAATCATCAACTGTTAATAGTGAATAAAATGAAAAAAGCAATAATATCAATGGTGCTTACAGTCTTCCTTTTGAGCGGCTGTAGCGATAGTATTTTAAACCTGACGAACCCCAATGCATACGACACCGGGACGTTCTTTACCAACGAACAGGAATTGGAGAAAGGAGTGAATGCGGTATATGGCGGGCTCTATTTCGAAGGGCTCTGGATTCGCGATTACTATTTTATCTTCGACCTGTTGGGCAATGATGCGCAGGTTGCCACGGCCCTTCAGGGTGAACTGGCCGAATTTGCCAAATATACATTCAACCCCACTCACGGGAAGATTACCAACTACTGGCGTTCGCTTTACCGTATTGTAATGCGTGCCAATTTGATAATCGACCGCAGCGAAGCTTTTATAGCCAAAGGCGAAGGTGATATCGCGCTGGTAAAACGATTTGTAGGCGAAGCCAAATTTCTGAGAGCTTATGCCTATTTCGAGCTCGTCAACCAGTTTGGCCGCATTCCGTTGAAGAAAAAGATTCAGGATCTCGACGTTATACTTACTCCAAGGTGCCAATCGGTTGAAGAGGTCTACCAATTTATTGAGCAGGATTTGGCTGAAGCCATTACCGTTCTGCCCGAAAAAGCAGCCTACAGCGCCAACGATACGGGCCGGGCCACCAAGGGAGCAGCTATCGCATTGCTGGGTAAACACCTTCTTTACAAAAAAGATTATGCTGGGGCTGAAGCCGAACTGGCCAAACTGGCCGGTATGGGATACGATTTGTTGCCTGCTGCCAAATGGGATTGGAACTTCTCTGAACGCGACAATGAAGAAAACAACATCGAATCGGTATTCGAAGTACAGTGCAAATTTGTTCCCGGCACCAACACCTGGTACATGTTCGGAGGACAGGAAGATTGGGGCGCAGGAGCAATGCACACTGGCCGGCCAATGGAATATGGCTTCAACGACTGGCAGAATGTTTATATTTCAACATCGGTTGCCCATCAGTTTAAATACAGCGACGGCACCACCGACCCGCGTGCAGCTTTAACTTTCTATGGACAGGATGTTATGGTAACAGGCGACCTCTATTTCTGCGAAGAGTGTACAGCTGCCGATATAGCTAAAGGCGATGCGGCCATTCAGGACAACGGTTCACGCCTGAAATATCCATTAGGTAGTGGTCTCCGCTGGAGAAAATACCAGAACTACGAACGCAAATTCAAAGAAAACGTTCCCGAATCAAGCAATAACGGCAAGGTTATTCGTTATGCCGATGTATTGCTGATGCTGGCAGAAGCCCAAATCAACAACAGCAAAGTTCAACAAGGGATGCAGAATATCAACAAAGTTCGCGCCCGAATAGGTGCTGTAGCTTATCCAGAAGGCGTTGCCAAAGAAAAGGCTATGGAATATCTCAAACTTGAGCGTACACTTGAGTTGGCCGGAGAACAGTCACGTTACCGCGACCTTGTTCGTTGGGGCGATGCCAAACAGGTGCTTAATAACGAATTAAGTACACAGTACGGTCCAGCCACCTATTTCCAGGACAAACATGTACTGTTCCCGATTCCGCAAGATGAGAAAGACACCAACCATGCGATAGAAGTCTCTAATGACTGGAATTGAAGTAAGAGTGGTTTTAGTTCACTTTGTAGAGAGAAGAGGCTGCCTTTCGGGGCAGCCTTTTGCTTTGCCATTGGTTCGGAAGACTTATAAATGTCAGCAAAAGCCTAAAATCAAACACCATCTTCAGATTTAACCTCTTCGTGACGATGCCGGATAAAGCCAACATAAATAGCCCTGAAAAAAGCCCCGACAAAGAAAAGGCTCACCATAGCGTTGAAGAAATTGGGGTCGGGCATTGAACCCGGTTCGCCGCCGGTCATTCCGGGAGACATCTCCGGTGCAAAATAGACCACAACCACCACTGCCGCATTATTGATAAAATGGGCAATCATGGGTGCCCACAAGGTACCGGTCCATTCGAGCATATAGCCAAACATGGCCCCCAGGAGCAAGCGGGGAAGAAAACCAAAAAACTGCATGTGCATGGCGCTGAAAATAGCGGCCGAAATCCAGATGGCGGCATGGGCGTTACGGGTCATCCGTTTCAGGATTTGCTGCACCACCCCGCGAAATAACAGCTCCTCGCCCACCGCAGGCAGCACACCTACCAGCAACAGGTTGACGGCAAATCCGCCAAACGACTGGCTGTCGAGGAAAGCTGCGGTTATTGCGTTGGCCTTATCTTCCGACTGTATCATCCAATCTTCGAGCGACCCAAGCCACTGCGGCAGGTGCATCGACTGGTTGACATCGACCAGCCAGCCAACAAACGGGTTCGAGAAAACCACAATCGCAATCACCAGTATCAGGTTCCGCAGCGTGGGGAAGCGGTCGAGAAAGAGGAAGCGGGCAGGCTGGTTGTGCAACACCCAGGCAATCAGAAACGGTGGCAGAATAAATAAACCGATGGTTTGCATTGCCTGAAACAGCTTGATCAGGTTCAGGTTGCGCGGTATCGAAAGGTCGCCGATGGCCTGTTCGAACTCCCCCACCCCTACCCCAAAGATGGTCCACCCCAACAGATAGGAAAGCAGCATAAAGGCTGTTCCACTGATAAAAATAACCATTGCCAACAGTACAACATGGGTCATTGGGGAGGATTCGCGAAGCAGTTTCAGGTACATGGCTTTATTCATTTTTACAAAGGTAAACCTTCGGGAGAAAGATGCAATAATCCCTTTTGGCAGTTAATTCCTATCTTTGCAAACGAATTAACAGAATAACGAAGTGAAGATTGGTCAGTTGGATTTAGGAAAATTGCCGCTGTTTTTGGCACCGATGGAGGATGTTACCTACAAATCGTTCCGCTATATGTGTAAAAAATATGGTGCCGATGTGATGTATACCGAGTTTATCGCCTCCGAAGCGCTGATACGCGATGTGGCCAAAACCAAACGGAAGATGACCCTCTTCGAATTCGACCGTCCGGTTGCCATTCAGATTTACGGCTCTAATATCGACTCGATGGTGCAGGCCGCCAAAGTGGCCGAAGAGTTTCAACCCGACTTTATCGACATCAACTTTGGATGCCCCATGAAAAAGATTGCCGGCAAAGGTGCCGGGGCAGGATTGTTGCGCGATATCCCCAAGATGGTAAAAATGGCCGGCGAGGTCGTCAAAGCGGTTAACCTTCCGGTGACAGCCAAAACAAGGCTGGGCTGGGACCACGATGACAAGCCTATTGTTTCGGTAGCCGAACAGCTACAGGATGTGGGCATACAGGCACTGGCCATTCACGGCCGCACGCGCAGCCAGATCTATTCGGGCGAGGCCGACTGGAGCCTGATTGCAGCCGTAAAACAAAACCCGAGAATGATTATCCCGATTATCGGGAATGGCGACATTACCGGCCCCGAAGCGGCCAAAGCGTTTTACGAGCAGTCGGGTGTCGACGGACTGATGATTGGTCGTGGGTCGATTGGCCGTCCCTGGATTTTCAGAGAGGTGCGCCACTATCTCAACACAGGCGAGCTGTTGCCTTCGCCATTGGTGCCCGAAGTGGTCGAAAATGTGAAAGAGCAGTTACAGCAGTCGGTTTCGTGGAAAGACGACCCCAAACGGGCAATCCTGGAGATGCGCCGTCATTTTGCCCGCTATTTCCCCAATCTTAAGGATTTTAAAGAACAACGCATCCGCCTGCTACAAGCACTCGAATACGACGAAGTGATGGCTATTTTGGATGAGATTGCCGAAAAATATGCCCATCAAAGGGTCGACTATACCAATATCGGGTTGAAATAACAAGATCAGCCCCTTATTCGGGTTACGAATGATTCTGGAACAATATTTGCAACCAACGCTTTTATGAAGATTTCAGAAGATTATAACCGCTATTATTCCGAACAATCGTTTTGGGAAAAGCTCAAGCGGTTTGGCAAAAAAGCCGGGCTGAAAGTGGTTTACCCTGCACTGTTGCTTTATCAGCTTGTTACCGATGCCTCCGTCGACCCGAAAACACGTTTCTATATCGGGGCAGGCTTGGGTTATTTTATCCTTCCGGTCGATCTGATTCCAGATTTTGCCCCCTTATTAGGTTTTTCCGACGATATTAGTGTATTGATGATGACCCTTAACCGGGTTCGGAAAAACATCAACGACACGCACCGCAGTAAAGCCAGAAGCATGTTGGAACGCTGGTTTGGCCATGTTGCACCCGAAAAGTTATCGGACATCGAAAAACTGCGATAGGCTATCCCATCCCCTTTTGTTAACCTTCACCCGTTTGGCTCCGTATTGTAAGGATAAAGGCAATTCGGCAGAATTGACTATCTTTAACTGGTGAGTTGTATGTCGGCAAGCAAATTACAGTCAAAACAAAAACCAACAGGTATGGGTACAATCGACCGCAGACATTTTATCAAAGCCGGTTTGGCCGGCAGTCTATTGACAACGGCGGGTATCAATCCGCTGCAAGGGGCAACGCTTCCTTCGCCACTTCCAACAATCGATATGGTAAAGTTGGGCAATACCGGAATGACCATTTCGCGACTGGCCTTAGGCCTGGGCACCAACGGATGGAACCGCCAGTCGAACCAAACCCGCATGGGAATGGAAAAATTTAAGACAATTGCCCATGCAGGTTACGAACGTGGTATCCGCTTTCTTGATACTGCCGACACCTACGGGTCGCACATTTGCGTGAAAGAGGCCTTGAAATTTATGCCTCGCGAAGAGATTCGCATCATGACCAAAATCTGGACCGAGAAGATGGACTGGCTGCCACTTGAGCCGGTCAGCAAGATTCTCGACCGGATACGCAAAGAGATGGATACCGATTATATTGACATCGTGATGCTGCATTGCCTTACCGACCCAAAATGGACGACCGCCAAAAAACCGTTTATGGATGCCCTCGATGAAGCCAAAGTTCGTGGAATAGTAAAGAAGGTTGGCTATTCGGCCCACGATTTTGGGGCACTCAAAGCCGGAATAGACCACTCGTGGCCCGATGTTATTCTGTCGCGGATTAACCATAAAGGGAGCCACATGGATGCTAAACCCCATCAGGTAATGGAGGTATTGGCACAAGCGCATCAAAACGGCAAAGGTATTATTGGGATGAAGATTTTCGGGGCGGGAAACCTGGTTGAAGAAGCCGATCGGGATGCATCGCTCCGGTATGTTTTAGGTAGCGGGAATATCGATACGATGACTATCGGGTTCGAATCGGTTGAACAGGTCAACGATGCTGTCGACAGGATAATGAAACTGTCCAAAGGATAGTCCGCTTTCGGGCAATGGATGTACTTTGTGCATATTGGTTTTTGTAACTATCTTTATCACAAACCATAACTAAGACTGCAACTGGTTGAATCTAAAAAATAAAGTTGATGTCGAACGAATTTGTCAGTTGTTTGCTCCACGTTGTTTTTGGCACTTCGCACCAACGAAACCTGCTATCGCCCGATGCCCGTACACAGTTAGGCGCCTATCTGTCGACACTGGCCAAAACCAAAGGAATGAAACTGGTGGCGATGGGTGGCACCGAGAATCATGTCCATCTGTTGCTGGCCCTGCCGATGAAGCTTTCCATTGAATCGGCCCTGTTGCCACTGAAACAAAATTCGGCCGTTTTCCTGCGACAGCATTTCGACTTTCTGAAATCGTTTAACTGGGCCAAAGGATTTGCGGCTTATTCCATCAGTCGTTCGCAACTGGACAATACATTGATGTACATTCAAAGTCAGGAGCAGATTCACTGGAAAAAGAGCTTTAAGGAAGAGTATATCGAATTTCTGCAATTTCATCATCTTCCGTTTAAAGAAGAGACCCTGTTTGACGATTGATATTTCTGTATTACCACAAAAATGATATCTTTAACACAATGTTTAACTCCTGATTAATACGTTTAACAATGAAAAAAACAGCCATTTTACTGACTCTTGTTTTTGTTTTTTCTGCATTCCTCACCTCGACCGGGGCAGACAAAGATTATAAAAAGGTACTGGGAACATGGGTCTATTCGGCCCCTTCGGCCCCTTATCCCTACTCCGACGGAACCATTATCCTGAAAGAGGTAGACAACAAGCTGACTGGCGAACTGAGCGTTCAAGGCAATACGGTTCCAATTCCTGAGGTCACTTTTGTTGACGGAACACTTACCCTTAAAATGGAGGTTGAATACAATCCGGTTGAGACCAGGTTAAAACTGGAAAAAGGGGAACTGGTAGGTACATCCGAATCGCCCAGTGGCCCGATAAGCATTACAGCAAAGAAAAAAGAATAACCGAATAAATGAGATTCAATATCAGCGGGCATCCGGAGAAACCGGGTGCCCCTTATTTTTTATCCAATTTTAACACAGGTCATACTTAAGCTTCCGGCTACCAGTTGGTCGTTGAACAACGAAAGCGGTTCGCCCTTCTGCTGCATCCCCAAAATATAAATTAACGGAAGAAAATGATCGGGAGTGGGGACTGCAAGCCGCACTGCATCCGATAGTTTCAGATAATCGGTCAATGGCCTGTAGTTGCCTTCGAGCAGATAGTGGTTCATGGTTTCACGGGCTTCGATGGCCCAATCGTAGCCATATCCCACTTCATTGATACGGCTAAAATTAACCCTGCTGAGATTATGGATCAGGTTCCCGCTCCCGACAATAAGGACTCCCTTGTCGCGCAACGAAGCCAACCGGCCAGCCAGTTCAAAGTGATAATCGGCCGGACGGGTATAATCGATACTCAGTTCTATTACCGGAACATCTGCCTCAGGATAGAAATGTCTCAATACCGACCATGCGCCATGATCCAATCCCCATTGCTGGTCGAGGCCCACCGTAGCAGGTTCAAGCAAAGTCTGCGTTTCGACAGCCAATGCAGGATTTCCACTGGCAGGGTACTGCACCTGGTAGAGCGCTTTCGGGAAGCCCCCAAAATCGTGAATGGTTTCGGGATGAGGCATTGCCGTGACATGGGTCCCGCGGGTATACCAATGGGCCGAGATACAGATAATCGATTTTGGGCGTGGCAGTGTGGGTGCCACATTTCTGAACCCTTCGACAAATATATTTTCTTCGATGGCATTCATCGGGCTACCGTGCCCCAGAAAGAGAAGCGGCATCCTTTCGGTCGGAGATAAATCCTCAGCCATGTAGCGAAGCTGCTGTAAATCATTCATATTAAAAAAACAGGGGTCTGCTTTCCGTTATTTATCAAACACGAACTTTATCCCCATCGAAATGATATTGGCTTTCAGGTCGTTGTTTCGTTCATAATGATTAAATCGTAAATCGATATTCTTCATTCCGAATTTAAACAGTTTGAAGTGGGTAAAGATATCGGTGTAACTCAGTCCGACACCATACTGATTGCTACTGAAAGTCGAAAGGTCGTAATCGGAAGAATAATATTGCTCGGTCGACAAATGGGTATCGAACGGAGAAAAATAGTCGACCTGTTGTTGGGTATAATAACGGTACATCGGTGTAAGGGTGAAAGCCCTGCTCAGTTTTACCGGCAATTCAACACTTGCCGTATGGGCCGTCATTCCCCAGTCGTCGATATAATAGCGATAATAGGTGCGCAATACAAGCTTCTCGCTCACGTAGTAATTGATACGTGCCCCGACAGGTAATTTGAGCCTCGTCGATGGCATCCGCTCAATATCGTCGGCCAACATATAGGCGCCACGATTGGCAGGAGTGGTATAATGGCCGATATCGGAGACATTGCCGATAAAATAGTTTGATTTATCGGCAAAGTAAATACGGTGGTAGGGAGTCGACAACAGCCCTTCCTGCATGACCACATCCATAAAAAGCGAGGCTTGTAACCTTTTGCTGAAAATTTGGGAAAGGAAAAGGGATGCAGAATAAGAATTACGACCCGGATCGGCGATCGTGGTAAAATCGGTAGGATGATAGAGCGTCGATGCTGCTCCACCTGAATTGAGAATGGTTACCCCGTTGAAGAAGCCTTGGTTCTGAAAGCCGTCGCCATATTTGGCATATTCATGCAATTCGGTCGGATAGATGGGTTTCCATTTATCGAGATAGACCATTCCTTTCAAACCAAGTTCAGTATTTTTTTCGTTGAACTGCCACGAAAGGTCGCCGCCGAAGCCACTAGAATTATAATCGAACTCGGTAGAGAGAGAAGCAGTAAGCCCCCAGATAAAATTGCGGTTATCGGAACTATGGCTATAAGAAATATGTCCGGCCGACAAAATATCGCTTCGCGATGCGCCGGAAGAAGCCAGCCAAGGGGTTCCGGTGGGTGCACTGTTGGCACCGCCTCCTGGATTGTCATCATCATCGTCGTCGTCGTCATCGTCGTCATCACCACCACCACGGGAAGCCCCGCTGCTGTTGAACGGGTTGATATTGCTCGACGAAGCTGAAGTATAAGCCGAAAGGCCGACATCAATGGTCAATACATCATCGTCGCTTAACGGAATTGATATTACCAGTGTTGGGGTCATATCGTTCAACTCTTCAGTCCCTACCCCGCCTCCAACAGCCGAATGTGAACCATCCTGCTCGTAATAGCTCATCAACAGCTGTACTTCGGTCGACTCGAGCACCCGTTTCTTGTAACTGGTGCTATCGGCCTCCTGTGCACGAAGGGTAACGGCCAGCAACAGTAATGCGAATGTATAAAATAGTTTCATGGTAATTTGTTGTATTAGTTGCAACCGCATCCTCCGCCGGTTTTGCCCCCGTTGGCTCCCGAAGCCCCTTCACGATAGACCTGAAAGTTGGTCTCAAAACGTTCGGTTGGGACAGCCGACAATTTCATATCGGGGTCATTGATGTAGACTTTTTCATACTCTTTCACTGTGGTACATGAGGCCAGCAGCAATAAGAGCATCAATCCGAACCAGTATTTCTTTTTCATGGTTGAACGGGATTTAATTGTATTCCTTTTGATGTATATATTTTTCCTTCGTTGTCAACCATCACGCAGTCGACCCCTTTAAGCTGTTCCACCAGGTTCATCCCCGCTTCGCGCCCCATCACGAAGATTCCGGTAGCCAACGCATCGGCCAGTTCGCCTTTGGGGGCAAACACGGTAACACTAGCCAGTCCGCGCGCAGGATAACCGGTGCGCGGGTCGATAATGTGGCAATAATGAACCCCATCGAAAACCACATATTTTTCGTACCCTCCCGAGGTGGTTACCGCCCTTTTGTCGATTGGAAACCAAGAGAATACCTTGTTGCTGTTTAACGGGTTTGAAATCCCGATTATCCAAGGTTTCCCGTCGGGTTGGGTTCCCCATGAGGTGATATCGCCCGACGAATTGATTATACCGGCCTTTACTCCTTTGGCCTGTAAAAGCTCCCGGGCTTTATCGGCCCCGTAGCCTTGGCCTATCGCTCCGAAACCCAGCTTCATCCCTTTCTCCGACAGGAAAACAGTCCGCTCCTTTTCATCGAGAAGAATCTTTTTATAGCCAATTCGGGCAACAGATGCCTGAACCTCTTCTTTTGTTGGAAGTTTGGTCATCGTGCCATCGAACTTCCAGATTTTATCGATCGATGCAAAAGTGATATCAAAAGCACCATCAGTTATTTCCGAAATTTTCTTACAACGTTCGATTAGCCTGAAAACCTCGTCGTCAACCTTTACCGGACGAATCCCGGCCTGACGGTTAACTTCTGATATTTGCGAACTTTCCATCCATTCGGAAAGCAATCCTTCGATTCGCTCGTTCTCCTTTACAGCCATTTCAATATAGCTGTCAGCTTCCTGCTGGCTGTTGGCTACTACGGTAATATCGCTTTTACAATGCATAAGCAGCATCTTTTGGGTGTAGGCCTTTGGTTGGGCTACAAGAAAAGATGGCACGATCAGCAAAACAAACAGGAGGGATTTCATGCTATAATAACTTGCTTTTTAATGGCAGTATGGAACACCATGTTGCTGTAAATGATATCATCTCTCTTGAGTATTATAAAGCAACATATTCGTTTCATTTAGCCTTTTTTTCGAATGATGCCAGAAGTTCGATATAGGCTTTGGGTGTAAGATTCTTGAACCCGGTAGACCCTAATACCTTTCCATCTTTATCGAGCATTACTACCAACGGGAAGAGCCCATTCTTATTGTATTTCTCAGCCAAAGCGCCATTTTCCTTTTGTAGGGCTTCGGGGAGCTGGTTCTTTTTGCTTTTGGGAAAATCGGCTTTGTAAAGCGCATAATGCTCTTTCGCATAATTTTTAAATTCTTCTGACTGCCAAATATTCTGGTCGAGCTTAATGCAAGGGGCGCACCAGTCGGAACCGGAAAATACAAGCAGGATATTGCAGTTTTTGGCTGATGCCTCTTTTTTAGCTTCATCAAAACCGGTTGCCCAGCTTTGCGCAAAACTGCCTGACGTAGCCAAAATTGTAATGAACAACAAAATAATTTTCTTTCCCATGATGTTGCGAAATAGATCAATAAACAGTTCAACGTTTATTATCGGAAAAAGTTTATTCCGTGTTCAGATCGGTCGCAATAGAAAAAGTTAAAAAAAAGAAACCCGAAGATTTTCTTCTTCGGGCCACTCGAGATGTGAACAATAATTAAAACACAAGATTATTTTTTGGCACTTTACCGGAGGAGTAAAGCGAATTGACCTTTTCGTTTGGCCTGTAAACATAGCTTAAGCCATATTCGGCGGCCTTTTCGCGTTTGATATCATCGGGCAGCGAAGCATAGAACTCTTCCACTTCGTTCCAGATATCGAGGATTATTTCGTCAGCCTCTTTCCGCATCGAAGCCACTTTACCTGTCCAACGGGCAGTATTGTTTTGCAGTGTTTTCTGGAAATGATAGGCATCGGTAAACTGATCAAACTTCACTTTTACGACAGCAATCGACGGGTTATAAATTGGGTTTCCGCCGTGAAGCGTACGTTTGTGTTCGCCTTCGATAATTTTCTTTCCCCATTCGAGCACTTCCGAATCGAGGTTGAGCGACGGCGATTTCTTATCCCCTACCATTCCATAGAATTCGCGTACATCGGCTTTCATGTCGCCGCGCTGTATAGCAAAATTCAATATCTGAATAAAATGTGATAGATATAACCTGGCTTTTTTTACTGTTTCCAGATAGCCGCGGCTACTCTTCTCCTGTTGCTGTCGGGCCTGCTTATGGTGGATAATGTTTGTTTCGAATGTAGGGAAGAATGCCCTGAGCCTGTTGAGTGTATTGGCAGAGAAGGCAAGATCGCCTACGGCCTTTCTTTGCCCCATCGTTATAGCTGTGCTGAGCGCTCTCAACCGGGCTTGATCTGTATTAGGTAACCTTCTGTATGGCATTTCAACGCTCTTTAGGTAATTAATCGTTATCTCAAGTGCGAATTTAGGCTAAAACAAAAGGAAATATATCTTCGCAAACAGGCTGACGGCAAAGAGTTATGAACTATTTTGTGTTGATAAACAAAAAACGCTGCCTTCGGGCAGCGTTTTCATCACATATAGCTATAATATTAATCGGCTAACTTAGCTTTTAAATACTCCCGGTTGAGACGGGCAATATGGGCAATCGAGATTGTTTTCGGGCAAGCCAGTTCGCAGGCCCCGGTATTGGTGCAACCACCAAATCCCAATTCGTCCATCTTGGCAACCATAGCTTTAGCCCTGCGTTTTGCTTCAACTTTCCCTTGCGGAAGTTTGGCAAACTGCGATACTTTGGCCGCTACAAACAGCATAGCCGAAGAGTTTTTACAGGTAGCCACACAAGCTCCGCAACCAATACAGGCAGCCGCATCCATCGCCTCTTCGGCATCGTCCTGTCCGATTGGGATGGCGTTACCATCAGGTACACCACCGGTATTGACCGATACATAACCTCCGGCTTGCTGAATTTTTTCGAATGCCGTACGGTCAACCATCAAGTCTTTGATTACCGGGAAAGCTCCTGAACGCCATGGCTCAACCGTGATAGTCTGGCCTTCGTCGAACTTGCGCATGTGCAACTGGCAAGTGGTTACCTCGGTGTCTGGTCCGTGTGCATGGCCATTGACATAAAGCGAACACATCCCGCAAATCCCTTCACGGCAGTCGTGGTCGAATGCAATTGGATCTTTACCCTGAAGAATCAACTGGTCATTCAGGATGTCGATCATTTCGAGGAATGATGTGCCTTGCGAAACGTTTTCAACTTCGTAGGTTTCGAACCGGCCCTGAGCCTTCGGGCTATTCTGCCTCCAGACTTTTACATATATTTTATTCAGAATTTTATCAGCCATTTCTTTTGATTTTTGAACGTTTGACGGCCCAACCCGACTGAATCCAACCGGATAGGGCGCATCTGATTGTCTTATTTATAACTTCTCTGCGTTAATTCAATAGTTTCGAAAACCAAATCTTCCTTGTGCAGCACCGGTTCTTCATCGACACCTTTGAATTCCCAGGCTGAAACATAAGCGTAGTTGGCGTCGTCGCGTTTGGCCTCTCCCTCTTCGGTCGAAGATTCTTCGCGGAAGTGACCACCGCACGACTCGTTGCGGTTGAGTGCATCGCGCGCCATCAGTTCGCCCAATTCAATGAAGTCAGCTACACGACCAGCCTTTTCAAGTTCCGGATTGACATTTTTCATCTCACCCGGGACAAGCAGATCGGAATAAAATTCTTTGCGAAGTTTTTTGATCTCAGCAATCGCCAGTTGAAGTCCTTCGGCATTGCGCGACATCCCGACATAATCCCACATAATGGTTCCCAGCTTTTTGTGGAAATGGTCCACCGGGGTTTTGCCTTTGATATTGTACAATTTCTCGAGACGTTCGTTCACCGCCTTTTCGGTCTTCACAAATTCAGGATGATTAATATCCATTTTGGGGACCATGATTTCGCCGGCGAGGTAATCGCCAATGGTATAAGGCAGTACAAAATATCCGTCAGCCAAACCCTGCATCAAAGCCGAGGCACCCAAACGGTTGGCTCCGTGATCGGAGAAGTTGGCTTCGCCGATGGCATACAAACCGGGGATGGTTGTCATCAAGTTGTAATCGACCCAGGTGCCACCCATCGTGTAGTGGATAGCAGGATAGATTTGCATCGGATTTTTATATGGATCGACATCGGTAATTTTTTCGTACATCTGGAAAAGATTACCGTAACGCTTGGCAATCACATCGTGGCCCAGACGCTGAATAGCATATTTAAAATCGAGATAAACAGCTTTACCTTCGGCATTTACACCAAATCCGGCATCACAGCGTTCTTTCGCAGCACGCGAAGCAACGTCACGTGGAACAAGATTTCCATACGAAGGATATCTTCTTTCGAGATAGAAATCGCGATCGTCGTCTGCAATATCGTTCGGGCTTTTCTTGCCCTGACGGATTGCATCGGCATCTTCCAGTTTTTTGGGAACCCATACACGGCCATCGTTACGCAACGATTCCGACATCAATGTCAGTTTCGACTGCTGTGAACCGTGAACCGGAATACAGGTGGGGTGAATCTGAACAAAACAAGGATTGGCAAAGAATGCCCCTTTCTTGTAGCAAACCCAGGCCGCCGAACCATTACATCCCATTGCATTGGTCGAAAGGAAGAATACGTTTCCGTAACCGCCGGTGGCAATTACCACGGCATGGGCGCCAAAACGTTTAACCTCGCCGGTCACCATATCGCGGGCAATGATACCACGTGCTTTCCCGTCGATAACGACGAGGTCGAGCATTTCGTGACGGGTATACATTTTTACACCCCCTTCGTGAATCTGACGGTTCAATGCCGAATAGGCTCCAAGCAACAACTGTTGACCTGTCTGGCCACGGGCATAAAACGTACGGCTTACCAATACCCCACCAAACGAACGGTTGGAAAGCAAACCTCCGTATTCACGGGCAAACGGAACGCCCTGAGCCACGCACTGATCGATAATATTGGGCGAAACTTCGGCCAAACGGTAGACATTGCCTTCGCGGGCACGATAGTCACCACCTTTAACCGTATCGTAAAACAACCGGTAAACCGAGTCGTTGTCGTTTTGATAGTTTTTAGCAGCATTGATACCCCCTTGTGCAGCAATAGAGTGTGCACGGCGCGGGCTGTCCTGATAACAAAATGCTTTTACGTTGTAGCCAAGTTCCGAGAGTGATGCGGCAGCCGAAGCGCCAGCCAAACCGGTTCCAACTACAATCACTTCGAGTTTACGTTTGTTGGCCGGGCTAACCACTTTAATTTTGGCTTTGTGGGTTGACCATTTCTGTTGAACGGGCCCGGCGGGTATCTTTGAATTTAAGGTGCTCATATCTTGTATCCTTTATTGTAAGATTTAGAATTTGATGAGGAAGAAAAGCGGGATATAGGCAAATCCGGCTGCAATTACAATGGCAAAGAAATAGGCCAAAAATTTCAACCGTTTCATCCATACACTGTTGCTCAGGCCAATGGTTTGGAAGGCACTCCAGAAACCATGCGAAATATGCAACCCTACAAGGATAGCACCTGCCACGTAAAACAAATCATACAACGGATAGTTGATGAAAAGATCAGAAACCAGCTTGTAAGCATTGTGCATCTGAACACCATTAACCGTTACCTCTTCCAACAGCGGGTCGCCGGTGAATTTCATTTTAACGTAGAAGTGCATCAGGTGAAGAACCAGAAAAACCAGGACCATTCCACCAAGAATGAACATGTTTTTCGAAGGAGCCCACCAGCTAAGCAGCTTGTCGCCCGAGTTGTAACTCTGCGGACGGGCCTTCATGTTGGTTAAAGTAATCCAGCCCGACCAAATGATGTGGATGATAAAGCCCAGCGCAAGCACGGGTTCCATTATCTTAATCAAAGGGTTGGTTGCCATAAAATGCGCGGCAAGATTGAACAAATTTCCTGTCTCATCGAAGGTCAGGAACAGGTTCAATGTGAGGTGAACGCACAGGAACACAATCAAAAATAGCCCTGTGATACTCATAAATACTTTCCGCCCAATCGAGGCGTTCATGAAACTGCTCATAAGTACTTGATTTTAATAATTATTTAGCGTAATAAACATTTTTTAATTTTCAGTACAAAATTAGACTTTGGGAAAATGCTTTACAACATGATTTGAGCAAGCTTTGTAATTTATATTGTTTCTAAGCTTCGATTGTGCGTTGGGTCACTGACCGATTCCCTTTTTGGCTTCTCTCTCAAAAAACCGATGATTTGACACAAACATTCCGCTTCCTGTTCAATAAAACCCAAATGGCCTGATTCACTTAACACAACAATTTGGGCCTGAGGGATACGGGTAGCATCGGCTACCATAGGCCCCGCAGCATACACCCGATCGTGCTGCCCCACTATCACCAACATTGGCAACCCAGCCTTTTCAAAAAATAAACGATAATCACAACGGGCATTGATGGCTTCAATCGCGGCCAACGCCCCTTCGACTGTGACCTGACGGCTTATCTTGCCCAGCAATTGGTAAGCACCAGCAAATTTTATTTCGTTTCCGGGGGCAAAATTCGATGATAACACCGACCGTAACCACAACTCTTTTTTACCGCTTCGAAGAAAAGAAGCCTCTTTCGTCCGCAGCCTGATACTTTCGGCATCGGCCGGTTGCATGGGCGAATGAAGCAATACCAGCGAACCGGTCTTGTGCGGAAATTGCGACGCAAACGCTTGCGCCAAATAACCGCCCATCGAGTGGCCGATTATCGAAAACAATTTTTCAATTCCCATATCCGAGAGCCTTTGTTCCAACAAACGGGCAAGCGATTCAAAATGATACGGTTCAACTGGCACCGGAGAATCTCCGTGGCCGGGAAAATCGGCACAAATTATCTGATATCCCTCATCGGCCAATGACTCAACCATTGTATTGAACAGTTGCGAACTGCCCCAAAAACTGTGAAGCAGTAAAATAGTTGGCCCGCTGCCGTATATCTGAATGTCTGTCATGGTTGTACGGTTCAAAAAACTGATCATATGAAAAAAACACACGGTGGGCAATCTTTACAAACAAGCCCGACGGGAAAAAGGGAAGCCGGAGGCATTAAAACTCGAGGCAGAGAAAGCTAAAACCTTTTCCTTACTCCCTCCTGAAAGCAGCAGCCAAAAAGAACATTAAATCATTCTTTTAATTAGAATAACCGCCGTGCAAACTTGCCAGTAGAACCCATCCTGTGCAGTTGCATAAAAATAGACAAAATGATTATAACCCGAAACCGGATAACAGTAAACAATCTAATTTCCAAAAGAGATAATAAGATTTCGATCAAAACATTAGGTTAGACACGAAATAATAAAAGGTTGAAATCCATTTCAACTGCGCAAACAGACCCTTTAAACGAGGAGTTGATGCGGAGTTGGTTTAGCGATGCTGTAACTTGCCTCCAGGCTTCGTTGTGATTCATTGAGCAATTTTATCGTTGATGTGATTTTCGAGTTTATGTTTGACCCCCGCAATGATGTGTTTAACTTTTAAGAAAAATAAATTAACATCATAATGTTAACTTTTGCGCTTGTTAAACGTTAATCTGTCAGAACAAAATATAAAACATCAGGCGAAATGAAATATTTATTCCTCATACTTATAACTGTTAGCAGTCATTTTTTGTATGCACAGGATTACTCCGGTCAGATTAAGGGCCGGGTACATAACAGTAAAAACAATCAACCCGTAGAGTTTGCCACCGTGGTGATTCTGAAAACTACCAATGGGACCAATACCAACGAACAAGGGGTTTTCGCGATAGGCAGCCTGCAACCCGGGTTTTATCAGGTTCAGGTTTCGGCAATTGGTTATAAAACCTATGTTTCGGAGACCTTCAGGATAACCCTCAGCAGCGGGGCAACGCTCGACATTCCACTCGAAGAGCAAAGTGTCGATATTGGGGAGATTACCGTCAGGCCAACTTTGTTTCCGAAAAGAGAAGAGAGCCCGAATTCGCTTCGCACCATTGGCATCGACGAGATTGAGAAAAACCCGGGCGGCAACCGCGACATCTCAAAAGTTATCCAGTCGTTTCCGGGGGTTTCGTCGACACCGGCATTCCGCAACGATGTGATTGTACGCGGTGGCGGACCAAGCGAGAACCGGTTTTATCTCGACGGGATTGAAATTCCCAACCTAAACCATTTTGCCACTCAAGGGGCTTCGGGTGGCCCAGTAGGCATTATCAATGTCGATTTTATCCGCGAGGTCAATTTCTTTTCCGGCGCGTTCCCTGCTTCACGAGGAAATGCGATGAGTTCGGTGTTGGAATTCAGCCATAAAGAAGCCGACTCCGAAAAATCAAAATTCAGGGCCACCGTAGGTGCATCCGATTTGGCCTTCGCTGCCGAAGGACCGCTTTCGCCCAAAACAACTTATCTGGCATCCATCCGGCGTTCGTACCTTCAGCTATTGTTCAAAACCCTTGAACTGCCTTTTCTTCCGACATACAATGATATGCAGTTCAAAATAAAAACAAAGCTGAACGATAAACTTGAACTCTCGGTCATCGGGCTTGGGGCCATCGATCAGTTTAGTCTGAACCTCGATGCCAACGAGACTGAAGACCAACGATATTTGCTTGGCTATTTGCCTGACAACGATCAATGGAGCTACACATTTGGCGCTGTATTGAAACATTTTAACGAAAAAGGGAACAACACTTTTGTTTTGAGCCGCAATGAGCTGAACAACACCTCGGTGAAGTATCGCGACAATATAGAAGTGGATGGAAATAAAATTCTTGACTACCGGTCGCGCGAAACGGAGAATAAATTCAGATATGAACACAACTACCGTTCGGACAATGGCTTTAAAATGAATTATGGAGCCGATTTACAGTATGTACAGTACCGAAACGAAACATTTAGAAAGCTTTTTACAGGCGATGAAACAATTGATTTCAATTACGATTCGTCGCTCGACTTCTTTAAATATGCCTTTTTTGGTCAGGTAAGCCACGATTTTGCGGGCGACCGCCTATTGCTTTCGCTTGGGTTGCGTGCCGACGGGAGCAGCTATTCGAATCGCATGTCTAACTTACTTGAAAATTTATCGCCCCGCTTTTCGGCCAGTTACAAATTGACTCAGGCGTTATCGGCCAATCTGAACATTGGCCGTTATAACCAGCTACCCTCCTATACCACACTTGGCTATCGCAACAACGGCGGCAAGCTGGTTAACAAATCGAACGGTATACAATATATTAATGTCAACCATTACGTTGCGGGTTTCGATTTCCGTCCCGGAGACAAAACCCAATTGGCAGTCGAAGGCTTTTTCAAACAATACAACAACTATCCCTTTTCCGTCAACGATTCGGTATCGCTGGCCAGCAAGGGTGCCGACTATGGTGTTTACGGCGACGAAGAAGTGCGCCCTGACAGCAAAGGGAAAGCCTATGGTATTGAATTCCTGGCAAGGTTTAAAGAGTGGTTTGGGTTCAGCGGAGTGGCTACTTACACATTTGTCCGCAGCGAATTTACCAATATCGCCGGGGAATATATTCCCTCATCGTGGGACAATCGCAGCCTTTTTTCCATTACAGCCACCCGATCGTTTCGTAAAAACTGGGACTTCGGGTTCAAATGGCGTTATGTCGGCGGGGCACCTTACACGCCCTATGATCTCGAACGCTCGTCGGTCAAGGAGGCCTGGGATGCACAGGGCAAGGCATATCCCGACTATGGCCGTTTCAATCAGGAGCGGTTAAAAGCTTTTCACCAGTTGGACTTACGTGTAGACAAGTCGTACTACTTTAAAAAATGGTCATTGATGTTTTATTTCGATATTCAAAACGCATACAATTTCAAAGCGGAACAACCTGATGAATACATTTTGCAGACCGATGCCTCGGGTATGCCAGCTACCGATCCCGACGACCCGACTCGTTATCTGTTAAAGAAAATCAAAAACGATTCCGGTACCGTATTGCCCACATTGGGCATTATGATTGACTTCTAATTATCGCACAGAAATAAAAAAACGGATACAATATATATGTTCACCGACACGCTTTGCAACTGTCGGTGAATTTTATTTTAGGGAACTAATTTACACCTTAAATCATTTAATTATCAAACATTTGCATTTGTTTTTTGTAGAAACTGGGAAATTACCCGGCTAAAACATTTTGAACTTAAATCGTGATTTTCTTTACTTTGCAAAAATTTCAGGAAGTTCCTGAACTATTATTCCAAAAAAGATGGAAGAGAATCTGGTCATCGTTGAGTCGCCGGCAAAGGCAAAAACTATCGAAAAATATCTTGGGAA
>CAYOJD010000028.1:0-2135 GCA_964404205.1 uncultured Prolixibacteraceae bacterium | reverse complement strand
AGAGTTTTGGGCATATCCGCGACCTCGACAAGAAAGACTTCGGTGTCGATATTAATAATAAATATCAGCCCAATTATATTATTTCAGACGATAAAAAGAAGGTTGTCAGCGAGTTAAAGAAATTAGCCAAATCCTCAAAAACGGTGTGGATAGCCTCCGATGAAGACCGCGAAGGAGAGGCCATTGCCTGGCACCTGATGGAAGTCCTGAAACTCGACCCTGATAAAACCAACCGTATTGTTTTTCATGAAATTACCAAAGATGCCATTCTCCACGCCATCAAAACGCCAAGGCGGCTGAACAAAGATTTGGTCGATGCACAGCAAGCCCGTCGCGTTCTCGACCGTTTGGTTGGGTTCGAGATTTCGCCGGTACTGTGGAAAAAAGTAAAACCATCCCTCTCGGCCGGACGAGTCCAATCGGTTGCCGTGAGGTTGATTGTAGAACGTGAACGCGAGATTTTCAACAGCCAGTCATTACCTTTTTTTAAAATTACGGCACTCTTTTTAGTCCCGGAGAAAAGCGGAAAGAACAGCCTCCTGAAAGCCGAATGTTCAACCCGTTTCGAGACGGCAGAACAAGCCCGGTCTTTTCTTGAAAAGTGTGCAACAGCCAATTTTACCATTAACGATATCGTGGTAAAACCGGCAAAGAAGTCGCCGGCAGCACCTTTTACGACATCAACCTTACAACAGGAAGCCAGCCGCAAACTGGGTTTCCCGGTTTCGCTGACCATGTCGGTTGCCCAACGATTGTACGAGGGCGGATTCATTACCTATATGCGTACCGACTCGACCAATCTTTCGCAATTGGCCATCAACAGCGCCAAAAAGAAAATCACCGAGGCTTACGGAGCCCAATATGTCAATATCAGACATTATAAAACCAAGTCGAAAGGAGCCCAGGAAGCGCACGAAGCCATCAGGCCAACCTATATCGATCAGGAAGAGATCGATGCCACACCACAGGAGCAAAAATTATACAGTTTGATATGGAAACGGACACTGGCCTCACAAATGGCTGATGCCGAACTGGAACGTACCACTGTTTCAATTGACGTTTCAAATGCAGCCGATCAGTTTACAGCAACCGGTGAGGTGCTGAAATTCGATGGTTTTCTGGGGGTCTATCTTGAATCGAACGACGACGATTTGACTGAAGAAGACAAAGGGCTATTACCACCGCTGGCCATTAAACAGCAGTTGGTTCCGGAGTCGATTCAGGCATTGCAGCGCTTCACCCAGAAACCGGCCCGCTATACTGAAGCCAGTCTGGTACGCAAACTCGAAGAATTGGGCATCGGACGCCCGTCGACCTATGCCCCAACCATCACGACCATTCAGCAACGAGAATATGTGGTGAAGGAAGATCGTCAGGGTACGGAGCGTAACTATCTGTCGATGACCTTAAAAAACGGCAAAATCACCACAGAAGAGAAAACCGAAATCACAGGAACCGAAAAGTCAAAACTCTTTCCTACTGACATAGGCCTGGTCGTAAACGATTTTCTGATGAAGCATTTCGAACCGATTGTTGACTATAACTTTACCGCCTCGGTCGAGAAGCAGTTCGACGAGATTGCCGAAGGGAAGCTGATTTGGAATGAGATGATTGACGAATTTTACAATCCTTTCCACCAGCAAATTGAAACGGCACTGACAAACTCTGAGCGTGCCCGAGGCGAGCGCCTTTTGGGTGTCGATCCCGCTACCGGTAAACAGGTCTCCGTAAAGATTGGCCGCTTCGGCCCTTTTGTCCAATTGGGCGAAGCCTCAGAAGATGGCGAACAGAAACCGCAGTTTGCCAGTTTGAAACAGGGTCAAAGTATCGAAACCATATTGCTCGAAGAGGCTATAAAACTATTCGATCTTCCGCGCGATTTAGGTGAATTCGAGGGCAAGAAAGTGACTGTTGGAATTGGGAAATTTGGCCCTTATGTCCGACACGATTCCAATTTCGTATCTCTGAAAAAAGGAGTTGACGACCCCTATACCATAACGCTTGAACGTGCAGCTGAATTGATTGGCGAAAAACGAGAAAAAGTAAGTAAGTCATTACTAAAAACATACAAGGAAGATCCGGAGATTAAAATCTTGCAGGGTCGCTGGGGCCCATACATTTCGTACAAAAAGGCA
>CAYOJD010000027.1:14055-28654 GCA_964404205.1 uncultured Prolixibacteraceae bacterium | reverse complement strand
TAATATTAATTTAATGCTAAATTGCATTTATTATTTGTTTATTTGTAAGATTATTGAGCTTAAATTTTATAATTTAGGAAAAATTTCGATTAAATGATTACAAAATGCAATTATCATGATGAAGATTTTTGACCGTAGCGGGATATTGCTTATACCAAAACCGAAACAGCCGAATGAATTATGCAAAGCCAAGAAAATTGTATTGGTAAAAGAAGCGTATTGCCAAAATGGTCATGAATTGATTCAGAAGAGGGTTAAATTTGGTAATCAGAGTGGCATTTTTCTTAAAGTCAGGAGGAGTGAGGGTGAGGGTTTTATTTCGCTCAGTCCAATTTACGGCGACAAGTCAAGGGTTTCCATCGATGTTGATTTGCAGGATGGTGAATTAATCGAAATACTTTGTCCTGAATGCAACCAGTCACTGCCAGTTTATGGCCATTGCGAATGTGGCGGTGAGTTAATTGTTGCCTTTACTACGGTAGAACATGATTTCAATAATTGCGTTGGTTTTTGCAACCGAGTCGGTTGCCGTCATGCCGAAATCAAGAATCAGGGGCAGTTGTTGTCGATATCTGCACCGAACTTTTTCTGATTATTCAAATATTAACTCGTTGTATTTCTGATTTTTAATTGCTTTTTCATTCATGAAGCTCTCGTCAAGACCCGAAGCGACAAGTTCAGCAATATCCTTTACTGGCTTTTCGGCAAAACGTCCGATACTTTTTTTACACATCGGACAGGCTGTGGCAATGATGTCGCAAGGTTGGCTACTCAAATAACTCGATACCGATTGTTGAATTTCATTTCTTTCGCTGGTTGTTACCGATAAATTGGCCAGACTGCCACCACAACAGCGTGCATTTTCACGTTCGTCAGGATGTTTGACCAACTGGCCCACTCTTCTTACTATTTGCCGGGGTTGGTTGTAAATCGCAGAGCCTCTCCCAAGTTCACACGGATCGTGATAGGCAATCTTTTCATCACTACGTTGGATGGCTATTTGTTTTTTTACTAAAAGTTGGTCAATAAACTCGGTATGATGCAGGATTTTAATGTTGAGATGATAATCTTCTTTAAAACTTTTGTAGCAAATCGGGCAGGAGGTTACCAATGTGTGGGCCCCGCTGGCCATAATCAGGGTTCTGTTTTTTTCACTCAATATTTGGGCTTCTTCAGTTTTGCCTGACAACTTTAATGGCCGGCCGCAACAGATCGGCCCTTTTTCGTCCAGAAAAGAATACTTAATTCCCGATGCTTCCAATATTTTTATCATCGATTGCCTGATACCCGGTGTGAGATGGCTCATGCAACCTGCAAAATAGAGAACTTCAGTTTTGGGCTCATTGGCATTGTAACTTATTCTCTCTAAATATGAAAAATCAGAAAAGGGTTTTTGCATCGATTTATCCCGTTGGATCTGACGTTGCGTCGTGAGTGGTATGGCTACCGGACAAACCTGTTCACAACGTCCGCACATCATGCAGTTCTCGGTAATCGAGTGTTTTAATTTCTTTTCTCTTAGATCCCGCAGAAAGTATACCATCTGTGTGGTTCGCCGGCCAGATTCGTTGTTTACCGGACAAACATCAATACATATACCACAGCGGGAGCAGGCATGTAATTCGAAGTTGGAAACACCGGAATACTTTTTATTGGTAAATATGCCCCAGTTTCGGAGAAAGATCAAAAAGATTTCGGTTGGGATATGCATATATCTTGAAAAGGGCAGGGCAGCCATAAATCCGCCAAGGCAAACTGAATAGCCCCACCACGAGATGTAAGCCAACTGTTGCGCCGGCAGAAAACTTCCCAGAAAATCGCCAAGAGGCTGAGTGATAATACTCCCATTTCCGGAAAAAGCTGCAGTTAAACTTTCTGATAATAACCTGAGTGGAAAAATCAGCCAGAGGGTTGATAATGCCCATCTGTCGCCGGCAGTGTGTTTGGTGGTTTGTTTCAGTCCGGTTACACGCGATTTGAAACGCTTAATAATGGCCAAACAGACACCTGAAAGAACAAACAGCAACAGCAAATCCATGCTAATATTGAAGAAATTGAGCAGTGCAGACTGATGCGGGTTTAACTCGAAGAACCGAAAAAAGATTGGGTAGTAAATGGCATTGGCAAATCTGCCGGTGTAGATAAATGTTTCGAGCTTACCAAACAAAATGAGCAAAAACCAACCAAAAGCAAGGCTCATGTGCATGTAGCCAAGCATCGGGTTAATTTTAAATATCTTTCTGTGAATCAAACATTCAAGAAACACTTCTTTTATGGCATTGAGTGTTTTAAGGCTGAAGAATGCGCTCAGGATCTTTGGGTGAGAACCAGCTTCGAGCTGAATGAACCAACGGCTATACAAAACCGCTAAAGCCGTCAGCAGAAAGGTAAAGCCTACGATAAACGGTAACACAAACGGGTCGAAATGTCGTATCATTGCATTATCCGTTTCAGGTTCTGAATAATCTTTCGTGTATTTACATCACGTGGGCAGATTAACTGGCATTTACCACAAAGCATACACTTTTTGAGTTCTTGCTTAATTGCGGCAACTTCGCCTCTCTGAATCAGCAGGTTTATCTTCCGGGGATTAAACTCAGTAAATTGAGCCGCGGTACAGGTTGCTGTACAACTTCCGCATCCGATACACCAGGCAAACGAGGGCTCTATAGCAGCTAAAGCTACAGACAACGAAAAGTCGTTGTTGTCCATATCAATCTGATTTCCTTTAAGCACACTAAAGCCCCAATCTTTCATAACTTAATTTGATTGTTTGTTTATCCATTCGGTTATGGTTGAAGCAGCTGATTTTGCATCGGCAATTGTCTCTTGTATGGAGAGTGGTTCACGACAAGTCCCGGCAATAAATATCCCGGGTATAGTCGTTTCGTTCGGGCGAACGTGTCTGTTAATTGGCACGATAAATCCGTTAGAACGACTTAGTTTGATATTGTTGTCCATAATATTGTCGTAATCCTGACGGTTTTCCATTCCTGCCAGCAGGATGACCAGATCGAAATTCATTTTCAAGGGTCTTCCCGAAAGGGTATCTTCGGCTTTGATTTGCAAGGTACCATCAATATTTTCAGCAATCTCCGATACTCTTCCCCTGATGAAATTTATGCTATAATCTTGCTGCGCCTCAATGTACAATTCTTCAAAATTTTGACCATACATCCGCAAATCCATGTAGAAATTAAAAACTTGTGAATGGGGAATAAGTTGCTTAATTTCAATAGCTTGCTTGACACCAGTAACACAACAAACCTTTGAACAATAGGTATTTCCGCATTTTTTATCGCGTGAGCCAACACAGTGTATGAATCCAATTCTGGGGTGGGTTTTACCGAGCAATAAATCTTTTAACCCATTTTGCCGAAACGATGATTCAAGGTCGGCTGACGTGATAATGTTTTTATAAATCCCATAGCCGTACTCTTCTTTTTTCTCGGCACGAAAAAGTTCAAATCCTGTTGCCAGCAGAATTGCATCGGCTTTTAACGAATGATTTTGAGCTGTCGATATTTTGAAATGATTATTCTCCCGGGTAATTTTAGTTACTATTGTCTGTTTGAGGACTTCGGTATTTGAGTTGTTGATACTGTTTATCAGGTAAACTGAAATATCATTTGCCGTTTGAAACTCTGGAAACAATTTATGCCAGCTATTGAGTTTTCCTCCAATGGTGGATTCCTTTTCAATAATTGTAATCTGATGTCCGCTGTCTTTTAAGCCCGATGCAGCCTGTAATCCGGCTGGCCCTCCGCCTATGATGACAATATGTTTTTGCTCTGTCATACAATTAAAAATTGAGGTTTCTGCGGTTTGCCAATATCCTGGCCATGCAATCCCTTATATTTTTCATTTTTTTGGTATTCGACACCAATTTTATCCAGCAATGGCTCAACCGATACCTGATGCATCTGCATACCCATTTCCCATGGTGAGTAGCCAAGAACCAGACCTGCCATTTCTTCGTAGGTGAGGACTGGTATTCCCATTCCGAACTGATCGTAAGTTGTGCCTTCCATTTCGGCAATGGTATATTGCCATCTGTCGAGAAACATGGCACATCCAGGACAGTTGGCGACAATAAAATCGGGCTTGTAGGGCTGCATCGATTCAAATTTCTTTTTTGAGTTGGAAAGCGAATAGCCCCGGTTGGCTTTAACAAGATATTGTCTGAACCCAAAGCCGCAGCAATGCCTTCTTTCGGGGTAATCTATTACGTTTCCGCCCCAACTTTCAACCATTCCTGTCAACACAGCCGGGAATTCAGCTCCACCAACACCACTGGATGGAAACATTTTTGAATAGTGACAGCCAATGTGTTCAACAACATTAAGTGGCTCACCGGTTTTGCGATTGACCAACCGATATTTTGAAATAGCAGAAATGTTTTCCCTGAATTTGTAGATAATATCGGAAGTGTGTGCCAGATTATCAGGTACTTTGAACTCACGTTTTGTGGCTTTCCATAAATATTCCCTTGTCTTTTCTTCTGTTTCGGGAAAATGTTTCCAAGTATCAAGCACTTCGGTATAGATACCAAATGAGGTGACGCAGGAAGGTACAAAATGCGAATATCCAGCCTCAGTCATCAGTGCAAATTGACGGGCAATTATTGTCATTAATGTTTCAAACGGAACAATATCAGTATGATAGCCGATTCCGGTGCAGGTAGTATGCCGGGCATCTTCAAAAATATCTTTGCTAAGATTGTTTCGGAGTATTTTCAAAAATGTGGTTTCCGAACCAGGAAAAAAGGTTTGCCTGATACAGCTTCGAACATAAAAGTAGTGATTATCAGCAATGTTTTTCTGATAATCGGACCAAACTTTCTTTTTGCCTTCAGCTTTCATTTTACTAATGGTTGTGATTCCCGTTATTCTGGGTATAGGTGTTTTCGAAATATTGATTATCGATTCCGTCAGATGATGGATCGAGGTTCATTCCATGAGCCTTTTGAACAGAATGTTTTTCGATGATATCAAACATCGAATAGCCACCGGTGATTTCAAATATTTGGTGAAGCTCTTTAAGCACTTCTGGTTCAATCTGCCTGAGTGCCCCCGGACCTGATTTTTTGAAGTTTGCGCCAGTTTTTTCCATCACTTCGGGGAGATTATCGTAAACCCATTCCCAAACAGGGCCCTGCTCGGGATGATGCTGTGGAGAAACTAATTCGGGCCTGACGCAATATCCGGTTGTGAGAATACTGTTGCCTATTGCCCGCTTAATGGCGAATTGCTGACGTCCTTTTTCAGAATCAGTAAAATATCCCAACTCTTGAGAGAGCTTTCGGAGCGCCATAATGATAAAACCAGGTGTATTCCCACGCGGACAGCGGGTTTTACACGACATACATTCGCCGCAATACCAAATGGTTTCGCTTCGCAGAAGATTTTCGATGAGTTCATCGTCACCACTTTGTACCGTATCGCAAATGATGCGTGGATCGTACTGATAAAACTCAGCGGCCGGACAAATAGCTGTACAAACACCACAGTTCATACAGGCTTTTAGGCCTTCGATAAAACGAATGTCTTTGTTTAGCTGGTCTGTTAAATTACCCATGAAGGCTTTAATCGTTTACTTTTATGAAATCAAATTTCACATTGTAAAACTATTTAGCCAAACGTTCAAAAAAAACAGTATTTACCGCCCTTGCTATGGGTATAAGTACTTATTTTAGGGTGTGATTATTTGATTCTTGATGGCATAAATTACGAGCCCTGCCGTGTTTTTACAATTGGATTTGGAGAGAATATTGGCCCTGTGTTTTTCGACAGTTCGCTTACTGATAAACAATTTATCTCCAATTTCCTGATTCGAAAGCCCATCGCATATCAGCAACAAGATCTCGATTTCACGTTCAGAAAATTCACATCCGGGCTCTTTATGCTCTTTAACATATTTCAGGTTCCGCAGGATATTTTGCATCAATTCCTGCGAAAAATAGGTGCCTCCCTGGGCGATAATCTCAATTGCTGTCTTAACTTCTTGCAAGTCTGTGTTTTTCAATAGAAAACCTTTTGCGCCGGCCTCTACCATTTGGTCAAAGTATTCCTCTTCGCCGTACATGGTTAGTGTAATAATTTTCAAATCCGGATCAATTGAGGTGGCAATTTTTGCTGCCTCAATGCCATTGATATCAGGCATCTCAATATCCAGAAATACAATATCGAAATGGTCTTTACGAATGATGTCTATAAACTCACGTCCATTCGAGGCTTCAGCGGCCACTTCAAATTCTGGTATGGTGGTCAGGAGCATTTTCAAACCGTTCCTGAAAAGGGTATGGTCGTCAACCAACAAAATCTTCATGCTTCAGGTTTAATTGATGATACTGGTATAATGAAAGTTACTGATATTCCGTTTCCTGGCTCTGAATTGATAGCAAAACTACCGTTCAGCGATGTTATTCGGCTTAACATATTCGAATATCCCATTCCGTTTTGGTTTAACACAGAGAGTTGTTCGGTGTTGAAACCAATACCGTCGTCCTGATAGTAACAATCTATATTGTTGTTCTTTAAATGCAGTACAATGTCTATGGTTGATGCTTTGGCGTGTTTGATGGTATTGTTGATGAGTTCGCAAATTACGCGATAAAGTACAACCTCAATATTGGTGTCGAACCGTTGTGTGCCAAAATTGCTCGTGAAGTTGATTCTTATGGTATCAGAGTAGTTTATTTTATTGATAAAATTGCGGATTGCTTTTGTAATTCCAAAGTTATTGAGGATGTGTGGACTTAAATTGTTTGAAATTTCCTTGATGCTCTTAATTGCTTCGTCTATAGCAATATCTGCATTGCGAAGAATCTTTCTGGTAGGGTCGTCTTTTTCTGTTCGCGTGATGGACGAAACTGACATTTTTACGGTTGATAAAATCGGGCCAAGTCCATCGTGCAGATCTTTGGCAAATCGCTTGCGTTCTGTCTCTTCAGCCTGAATAATACCACTTAGAAATACTTTTTCCATTTCCCGTTTCTCATCTTCAACCCGTTTCATATAGTTGAAGATTTTCTGGATCCAAAAAACTCCTGCGGCAAAGAAGAATGATACAGCAACTCCCAGCCAAACAAACACTTCGCGGAAAGTTTGGGGCTCGACGTCGGAAATGGTTGGAAGAAATTCGATAAAACATCTGACAGCCATAATGATAAATCCGAGGCTTAATAGAATCCATGATACATTGAATTTGGTCACCCGGGTCAACTTTAGTGAAATACCGACGGCGAAAAACTGAAAAATCATGGCCAGCACCAATGCAAATTGTAGTAGCATAGTTTGGTGGTTTGTATTACTGAAACCAAAAGTAAAATAAATGGACTTTGATTGTCACTATTTTTTAAACTTAGTTTCGATTTTCAGCATTGTTCAGTTGTAAAACACAAAATTCTGTTTTAATAAAATCGGAATGGTTTATTTATGAGTAACATAACACTTTTAAGCGGGTTGAGATTTTATTCCCTAAATAGATGTGAAGAATGAACTAATCGAGCCATGAATCTTCAATCCAGCCTCCACCAATAACCTTTTCTTCAATATAGAATGTGGCTGTCTGACCTGCTGCTTCTTTGACAACCGGTTCTATCAGGGATATAATAAGTTTATTTTGGCCGATGATTTTGACTGTTCCATTTGTGGCCTGTTTGCGGTAGCGGATTCTTACAGTGAAGTCTTGTTCTTCCACATCTTTGCAGGTTGAGAAGTGATATCCGTTTAGTTGTATCTTATTGATTAGTAATTCGTTTTTATTTCCAATTACAATTGTATTGCTCTTCGGGATAATATCTGAAACGTAAACAGGTTTGTTCAAATGGAGCCCTAAGCCGCGGCGTTGGCCAATCGTAAAAAAGGGATAACCGTTGTGAATTCCCAGTAGTTTACCATTGCAATCTGTAAAATTGCCTATGCCCGGTAAAAGGTTTCTTTCTTTAAGCTTAAGTTCAATAAAGGGTCTGTAATTATTTGATAAAAAACAGATACCCATACTGTCTTTTAGGGTTGATACAGATGTAAAATTGCGATCGGAAGCCATCTTGCGGACTTCACTTTTTAACCGGTTTCCCAATGGAAAAATAGTTCTGGAAAGAATTTGCTGGTCAATTCCCCATAAAAAGAATGATTGGTCTTTGTCTTTGTCTTTTGCCTGAGTAATAAACCATTCGTTTTCCTGATTTGTCAGTCTCACATAATGACCCGTTGCAATCCAAAAACAATCCAGTTTATTGGCCATATCAACTAAGAAAGGCCATTTAATCAGGTTATTGCAGCGAACACAAGGGTGAGGTGTTCTTCCGGCCAGATATTCATCTACAAAATAGTTGATTATCTTTTGGTTAAATTCATTTCGAAGATCCAGCGAATGGTGTGGTATGTTCAGTTTGCCACATAATTCGCGGGCATTTTTTAAATATTGCGGTTCAACCTCGTCACCAGACATCACGAAGGTAATTCCTTCTACATTGTAGCCTTGCTCCTTCAAAACAATGGCCGAAACCGAACTGTCGGTTCCTCCGCTCATGGCCAGTAAAACCCGATTATTTTTGTTCATTGTGGTTTCCGGGCATATTGACTAATGGAGCCCTTTTAAATTCTGCATTTCTGTCAAACAGATACCGATAGGTAACGTGCGTTTTGTAAATCTTGCCGCCGATAAATTCTGATACTTTCATCATTACCGGGTTAAAATCACCAATCCAGTTTAATTCAAGCGACTGGTAATTGAACCCTTGTTTTTCAACTTCTTGTTCGAATCTTATTACCAGTGCCCCTTCAACACCTTTTCCCTGATACTCAGGTATTACACCAAAGATTCGTCCGATAACACGGTTTATCGTTTTGGTTCTCTTCAACATCCACATAAAACGAAGTTTATTCAAAAGGTTCCATTTACCATTGAATTTTTTGGTTATTTGTCCAATGTCGGGCATCATAATAAAAAATGCAATTGGTTCGCCTTTGTAATATCCGTATATAATTAATCGTTCGTCCATAATCGGCTCCATCTCTTTGAGCAGATTGAGCGCTTCATTATCGCTAAGTTGTTTGGTGCCGGTGAAATCGTTCCATGCTTTGTTGTAAATGATCTTGAAGTCGATGGCAAATTGTTTATTTCCTTTCTCAATCAATTTAAACTCATAATCAGGATTCTTCAACACTCTCTCAGCTGTTCGCCTGACGACGGGATGTAAAGAGCCCCCTTTGAAATACCTTTGATAGGTGTACTGATTAAAAAAATTCTGAAAACCATAATTTTCAAAAAGAGCCTGATAATAGGGAAAATTGAAAGGCATATTGTAAACCGGCTCATGAAATCCATCTACAAGGCATCCCCAGAAGGAATCGCGCATTCCGGGATTGGTGGGCCCATCCATTGCCTGCAATCCTCGTTCAAGTAACCATATACGTGCTGTTTCAAAAAGTTGGTTTGCAGCGTCCTGATTGTCGATGCATTCAAAAAAACCAATTCCACCAGTTGGTTGTTCATGGCACTTGAATGACTCGTCAGAGTAGAAGGCCGCAATTCTTCCTACATTTTTTTGCTGATTATCAATGATTAACCATCTGGCAATTTCACCGTTAATCAAATGTTTATTCTTTTTAACGTCGAAAACTGATTCGATATCGGCATTGATAGGTTGAGACCATTTTTCTTCATTTCGGTAAAGCCAAACTGGGAAATGAAGAAATTGTGCAATCAATTCTTTGTTTTTTACCGGTATAACTTGAAATTGAGCATTTTCAGACATCGATTCAAATTAATTAGATTTCTAAAGAAGGTTTTAAAGACCGAAATAAACGGTTTTGCAATTTTAACAAAATTTTTTCCGCGTGTGCAAAACTTCGACGGGCTGATTTTTTTGGTTAATTTCGTCATCACTCAGAAATGCAGAACCAATGAAAAAACGTATTGTCATCTCACTCGTTGTATTAGCCACTTTAGGTATAATTTTGGCATCGCAGTATCCCAAACTTTATATTGCTACCGGATATGGTGCGAAGTGTCTTGCTTCAGGCATATTTGTAGCCGGTCGTGATGCTCAAATGGTTAAAGATGAAGATTTAAATTATTCGATAGTAAAATATACGAAAAGTGTTATCGACTATGAAAATAAGCGAGTGACAACTTCGTTTTTCGGTTTGGCCAGTCAAACGGCGGTCTATCGCGAAGGCTTTGGATGTTGTTTAACAGGTGAATTGTCGCCAGTCGAATTGCAAAGAGAGATGCTGCTGTTGCCCGAAGTGGATAAACTATCATGGAAATTGCCCTGGCCCAATGGCGATGTTAAAAAAGATACAGTATTTGCAGAATTAGACACTGCTCAGTTGAATTCAGCGATTAATATGGCTTTTGATTATTCCGGACAAAATGTCAAAAGGACGGCAGCCGTGATGGTATTGTATAAAGGTGAGATTGTAGGGGAGAAGTATTGGTCTGAAAAAGAGATAACTGCTGATACCCGTATTTGGGGATGGTCGATGAACAAAAGTATTGTCAATGCGCTCGTCGGTATTTTATCCAGACAAGGAAAACTTGATGTAGCAGCTTTGGCACCTGTTCCTGAATGGATGAATGACAAGCGAAGGGATATTAAGCTGAACGATTTGATGCAAATGAGCAGCGGATTGAAATGGGTTGAAGACTATGGCGATGTTTCGGATGCGACCAATATGCTTTACCGAAAGGCAGACAGCTATCTGACTGCTATTTCGGTTCCGTACGGCAAAGCCCCGCAAAAGGAATGGAAATATTCGTCCGGAACAAGCAATATTCTTTCCGGCATTGTTCGTTCGACCATTGGGAATGACAATATTTACCATCAATTTCCATATAATGAGCTTTTTAGGAAAATTGGGATGAACAGCTTTATTTTTGAAACGGATGCAGCCGGTAACTTTGTTGCCTCTTCGTACGGCTACGGAAATGCTCGCGATTGGGCGCGCTTTGGGCTGCTTTATTATAACAACGGAATCTGGCAAGGTGATACCATTTTGCCGAAAGGCTGGGTCGATTACACCCGCTCAGTTGCAGAAGCATCGAAAGGGGTTTACGGCGCACAATTTTGGCTTAACGACGCTAAAGCATTGCCCGACGTTCCTAAAGATATGTATGCTTGCGAAGGGCATCGTGGTCAACGGGTATTTATCATCCCGTCAAAGGATTTAGTGGTAGTAAGGTTGGGCTTCTCTGAAACTGATTTCGACCATAACGAATTCCTGAAGAGAATTCTTTTTGCATTAAAAAAATAAGAGATTAATATTAAATGGCTGATAAATTAATACTTCCATCGGAATGGCACCGGCAAAGCGGTGTGATGTTAACCTGGCCGCACATGAATAGCGATTGGGCATTTATGCTCGATGAAGTTGAATCTTGCTTTATTGAAATTGCCCGTGCAATTTCTGAACGTGAGAAAGTGCTTATTGTTTGTACGGACAAAAAGCAGCTTTTGCCTAAATTAGCTGCTTGCAATACCAGGAATATGATTTTCGTTGAGATTGCATCCAATGATACCTGGGCACGCGACCACGGCGCGATTTCTGTATTGAAAAATGGGAAACCAATTCTTTACGACTTTACTTTTAATGGTTGGGGGATGAAGTTTGCTTCCAATCTCGATAACCAGATAACCAGAGAGTTATTTTTCCAGAATGTCTTTTCAGATGGAGTTGATTGGCAAAATAATATGAATTTTGTACTGGAAGGCGGGAGCATTGAGTCGGACGGAAAAGGAACACTGCTTACAACCGAGGAGTGTCTGCTTTCGCGAAATCGTAACGATTCAAAATCGAAAGCTGAAATTGAAGCGTATTTAAAGTCAAAATTTGCACTCGAACAGATTTTATGGCTCTCTTCCGGTTATCTGGCAGGTGATGACACTGATAGCCATATTGATACATTGGCCAGATTTTGTGATGAGAATACCATCGCCTATGTGCGATGTGACGACCCTTCGGATGAACATTACGAGGCCTTAAAGCAGATGGAGAGAGAGTTACAGGCATTTAGAATGCTTTGTGGAAACCCGTACCGTTTGGTTCCGCTACCTATGGCTGAGGCGGTATACGAAGAAGGAGAGAGGCTTCCGGCTACCTACGCCAATTTTCTGATTATCAATGATGCTGTTTTGGTTCCAACTTATGGTTCAGGCAGAGATAGCGAAGCCTTGGCGCAATTACAGAAAATATTTCCTTCGCGCGAGATAGTACCGATTAATTGCACTGCGCTGATAAAGCAACATGGCTCGTTGCATTGTGTCACAATGCAATTCCCGGAGTATGTTCTGGATTAATTTTTTGCCGAATAGCTGTTTGATGAAAAATTCCAGAACCTCGCTTTAAAAACCAAAAACTGACTGCTAAGCGGACTATTATTTTCAATGATTTCAAAGCGGGATTTGTACATGGCTGAAAACCTTTGTTTTTGATAAGCAAAGTCGGTTTGAGGCGTTGTTTCTCGATTTGTTTTGCTAATGAAAATGAGCTTATTTTGTACAAAAAAGAGCCAAAAATGAAAGAAGAATTGTTGAAAGTCGGATTAATTCAACAGCAAAACAGTGATGATATTGTGGCCAATAAAACAAAATTGGAAAAGAACATCGCTGAATGTGCGAAGCAAGGCGCACAACTGGTGGTGTTGCAGGAGTTACATAACTCTCTCTATTTCTGTCAGACAGAAGATACCGACCTGTTTGAATTGGCTGAACCGATTCCCGGACCATCAACTCAATTTTACAGTAAGCTGGCAGAGGAGCATCAAATTGTTTTGGTTACATCGTTGTTTGAGCGGCGTGCGCCAGGACTATACCACAATACAGCTGTCGTTTTCGAAAAAGATGGTTCGATTGCCGGAAAATACAGAAAGATGCACATCCCTGACGACCCTGCATACTACGAAAAGTTTTATTTTACGCCAGGCGATCTTGGTTTTGAACCAATACAAACCTCTATTGGAAAACTGGGACTTTTGGTTTGCTGGGATCAATGGTACCCCGAAGCCGCACGCCTGATGGCCCTGTCAGGCGCTGAAATATTGATTTATCCTACTGCCATCGGATGGGCGCAAAACGACACGCCTGAAGAACAAAAACGCCAGCTCGACGCATGGATTATTTCGCAGCGCGGACATGCTGTAGCCAATGGGTTACCGGTTATTTCGGTTAATCGTGTTGGATTCGAGGCTGACCCTTCAGGCCAAACCAAGGGGATTGAATTTTGGGGAAACAGTTTTGTTGCAGGTCCGCAGGGCGAAATCCTGGCATCCTTATCAGAATCTGTCGATCAGAATCTGGTTGTCGAAATTGATATGCAACGTTCAGAGAATGTCCGGCGTTGGTGGCCTTTTCTGCGCGACAGGCGTATCGATGCTTATCAGGACTTGATCAAACGTTTCAGAGACTGATAATATTTACTTCAAAAAATCCTCGCGAATTGGTGAAAAACTGTCAATCAGCCGGGCCGTTGGAGTCAGTAACTTAATTCCATGTTTTTTCCCCGAAGGAATATAAAAAACATCACCGGCTACAAGGTGTTCATCCGTTTCACCTTCAGAATATAGAATGATTTCGCCCTCTGCGATATAACTGGTTTGTTCGTGCGGGTGAAAGTGCAAAGGGTCGGCAATTTTCCAAGGACCACCTGTGAAGTCAACTACAACTGTCATAATTGAGTCAAGTGTAACAACTCGACGCGTCAGGCCTGGTTTTACTACTTCGGGGGTGGTATCAGAATTTCTTTGGACAGGCATTTTTTTATTCTTATTATGTTAGTTTATTGATAAATTTCAATTCTTCTCGAATAATTCGCTATCTTTATTACAAATTAACTGATTAATATAATAACAATGCAGAACTTACTCTTAAAATACATGAACCAGCGTTTGGTGAAGCCGGAACGGAAGAGAGTTGTTGCAGGACCGGTAATTACCATCTCCCGCGAGTGTGGCTGTCAGGGTAGCTTAGTCGCCAAAATGCTCACTGAAAAAATCAATGAAAAACTGATTGAAAAAGGCAAGCGGCCTGAATGGAAATGGATTAGTAAAGAGATTCTGACCATGGCATCTGAAGAGTTAAAAATTCATCCTGAACGCCTAAAAAAAGTCATGACACAAAGCGATTACAGCATGATTGATGAAATAGTCGCCTCCTTTACCGAAAAAAGTTATATCTATAATAAAAAGGTCAAAAAAGCGGTTTACGAAGTTATCCGCAATTTTGCAGTCGAAGGCAAAACAGTGATAGTTGGTCGCGGCAGCAGCAGCATTGCCTGGGATATTGAAAAGTCATTGCACATCAAACTTGAAGCTCCGCTCACATACAAAACCGTAATTGTCAGTCGACGAAAGAATATTTCGTTTGATGAAGCTCGAAACTATGTTCTTGAGGTTGACGAAGAACGGGCTAAATTTAGGGATGCTTTTAAAATTGATGATGCGCCCATGAATTATCACCTAAGAATCAATTGCATGAACGTTACTGCCGAAGAAATTTGTGAAGCCGTGATAAAATTGGCTGAGATGAAAAAAATTATTTAACATCATTGCTTTTAATGCCTTAATGCTATGCTCGAACAATGAAGCCATTAAA
>CAYOJD010000027.1:0-14045 GCA_964404205.1 uncultured Prolixibacteraceae bacterium | reverse complement strand
GATTCATCCTTATTTGGCCTATTTTCGAATTGCGAATATGCTTATTCGGATGATGATTAGTATTGCTGCCGGACTTTTGCTGGGGCGGTATATCGATGAGGTTTTGGATTTGAAAAATCATATATTCACCATTTTGCTTCTTTTATTGGGCTTTGTTGGGGCTATTGTAATTATGTATTATCAACTTCTGAAGAAAAACAACTACAAATTATAATGAAAAATTTTTTCAAAACATTTACGTTACGCCTTGCTATTCTGTGTTTTACAATTGCTATTATTGCCTTTTCAATGTTTAAATTTTTATTGGTGGATAAATATTTTGAAACTTTTCCTTTGCAAATTGTTGTTTTGATTGTAATGACAACTTTCAGCCATTTAAGACTTGCCAAAGCCAGTCAGTACAGTATTCCAAGATATTATTCCGTTTTTGTGCAGTTAATGGCGCTTAAACTGTTTGTCTATCTGGCTTATTTAGGAATAACCATGCACTTCGACAGGGCTAGCGCGCTGACAATTGGCATCAGTTTTATGACGTTGTATTTTGTCTTTACAGCATTTGAAATTAGTCAGTTTACAAGGTTTTTAAAAAGTAATACCTAGTTATGTAATTATTTAAATATATAATTAGATTTGTTCAGTTAAAAGTAAATATGTACCGAAAGGCTAAAATAATATACATTATTACATTGTTGTTGCAACTAGGTTTTAACACCTCATTGAGTGCTGACAACGTGAAAAATCAAGAGGATTCAGTTCATTCGACCCAGAAGTTTGATCCCGGGAGAATGATTCTTGACCATGTATACGACAGTTACGAATGGCATATTACCAATATTGGCGAATATCATATTACCATTCCGCTACCCATAATTCTTTATAGTGAAAACAGTGGGTGGCACTTCTTCAGTTCGTCAAGATTTCATGAAAGTGAAGATCGCACCTATTTTGGTTTCTCAGTAGCCAAAGGTGGACGCTACGATGGAAAAATTTTAGAGACAACCGCAACGGGTGAGTTTTTAAGACCATGGGATTTTTCCATTACTAAAAATGTGCTTTCGCTTTTTACAGGGGTTCTGCTAATTATTTTTCTTTTTGTATCGTTAGCCAATATGTACAAAAAGAATTATGCGAAGGCTCCGAGCGGTATCCAGAGTTGGCTCGAACCCATCATCATTTTTATTCGTGACGATGTTGCCAAAACCAATATCGGTGAGGAAAAGTATGAGAAATATTTACCATATTTATTAACCCTTTTCTTTTTTGTATTGATTAACAATATTATAGGGCTTATTCCATTCTTTCCGGGCGGTGCAAATCTAACCGGTAATATTACGGTCACAATGACTCTGGCTCTTTTTACTTTTGTGATAACCATTTTCAGCAGTAATAAAAGTTATTGGATTGAGATTATTAATACACCAGGCGTACCATGGTGGCTCAAATACCCGGTTCCGCTAATCCCGATTGTCGAAATCATGAGCTTTTTTACAAAACCATTTGCGTTGATGATACGTTTGTTTGCTAACATTACGGCTGGACATGTGGTGGCTTTAGGTTTTTACAGTCTGATTTTTCTTTTCGGAAGTATGAACGTTTGGATGGGCTATGGTGTCTCGATTGTGTCTATCTCCTTCACCCTATTTATGGGATTGCTTGAGTTGTTGGTTGTTTTTATACAGGCTTACGTATTTACTTTGTTGTCAGCTCTTTATATACGAATGGCAATTGAAGATCATCGTGAAGAACATTAAATTTTAAATACTAATACTTATGTTGACTTTATCAATTATTTTACAAGCAGTAGCAGGTGCTGCAATAGCAAAAGTGGGAGCAGGTCTTGGAGCAGGTCTTGCAGCAATTGGTGCCGGTATAGGTATCGGCTTAATCGGGAAAAGTGCTATTGAATCGATTGCACGTCAGCCCGATGCAATTAACGATATTCGCTCAAATATGTTTGTGGCAGCAGCTTTGGTTGAAGGAGCCGTCTTTTTTGCTATCGTAATCTGTTTGATGATTTTGTTTGTTTAATTTCTATTAGAGAACCTTTAGCGGTTTTTTTAATTTTTTAAACCAGGCCTTCACACGGCCGGAAAATTTGTATGATATGGGATTGGTAATGCCTGATTTTGGACTTTTTTTCTGGATGATACTATCGTTTTCGATATTGTTGTTCATTCTGAAACGATTTGCATGGAAACCGATTACAAAGGCTTTAAGCGAACGCGATAACCTGATAAACAGTGCTTTAAATGCTGCCGAAAAAGCTAAACGTGAAATGATACAGTTGCAAACCCGTAATGAGGATTTATTGAAAGAGGCAATGCTTGAACGCGAAAAAATCATCAAAGAGGCACGGGAAATGAAAGAATCGATAGTAAGGGAAGCCAAAAGCCAGGCTGCTGCTGAAGCCACCAAAATGATGGAAGCTGCAAAACTGGCTATTGAGCACGAAAAAACCGGGGCTATTCTGGAAATGAAAAGGATGGTTGCCACTTTTTCAATTGATATTGCAGAAAAGGTATTGCAAAATCAATTAGCTGATCCTTCAAAACAAAAAGAGTTGATTAATAGGTATATAGAAAAAATCAACATCAACTGATATCCTCAGTTTAACCCCATAAATCTGATACAAATTGAACGATAGTAAAATCTCAGTCCGCTACGCCAGAGCATTGTTCCAATCGGCTGTTGATAGTAACCTACTCGAGCCAGTGGCTGTCGACATCAGGGAGTTGTTGGGATTACTTCAGACATCTCAGGAATTTAAAAAAGCGTTAAGCAGCCCGATTGTCAAGCCAAAGGACAAGTTCAAACTGTTGGTTTTTTTGTTTGGCAACAAGTTTAACCGATTGACAATATCGTTTTTGGACCTTTTGCTTACCAACAAGCGAGAGAATTTTCTGGAAATTATTTTGCTGAACTTTTTATCGATGTACAAACAGAGGTTGGGTTATAAAACAGCCAGGATAACAACAGCAGTGGAACTGGATAATGAAACTAATGAGCAGATTGCCCGGGTTATTAAAAACTTCTTTGACTCTAATGTTGAGATTGATGTTAATATAAAACCCTCGATTATCGGAGGTTTCGTATTAAGAATAGATGATAAACAGATAGATACAAGTGTTGCCGGCACTATTGCCAAACTGCGTCGTGAACTTCAAAAAACTTAATAAAATATAACGAAAATACTTTCAATAATATGACCGGAATAAAGCCTGCAGAAGTATCCGAAATTCTGAGACAACAACTGGAAGGATTTAAAACTGATACCGATCTGGAAGAGGTTGGTACCGTTTTACAAGTTGGCGATGGTATTGCCCGCGTCTATGGACTTACCAATGTTCAATCGAATGAAATGGTTGAGTTTGACAGTGGCGTAACCGGGATTGTACTTAATCTCGAAGAAGATAATGTTGGATGTGTATTACTTGGCCCTTCTGAGAAGATTAAAGAGGGGGATTCGGTAAAACGGACCAATAAAATTGCCTCAATTAAAGTGGGCGAAGGTTTGTTGGGACGTGTTATTAATACTTTGGGTGAACCGATTGATGGCAAGGGGACTATAAACGGCGAATTGTATGAGATGCCCCTTGAACGTAAAGCCCCGGGGGTTATTTATCGCCAGCCGGTTGACGAGCCGTTGCAAACCGGGATAAAAGCCATCGACTCGATGATTCCGATTGGCAGGGGACAGCGTGAGTTGATTATTGGCGATCGTCAGACCGGTAAAACAGCAATCGCCATCGATACCATTATCAATCAAAAATCCTTTTACGAAAAAGGAGAACCTGTATATTGTATTTATGTTGCTGTTGGCCAGAAAGGTTCTACAGTAGCCAATATAATGAAGACCCTCGATGAACACGGAGCACTGGCATACACTGTAATCGTGATGTCGACAGCTTCAGAGCCAGCTGCCTTACAGTTCTATGCACCTTTTGCCGGAGCAGCTATTGGCGAGTTTTTCAGGGATACAGGCCGCTCAGCGCTGATTGTATATGACGATTTATCGAAACAGGCGGTTTCCTATCGCGAAGTTTCGCTTTTATTGCGCCGCCCTCCAGGTCGTGAAGCCTACCCTGGCGATGTTTTTTATCTACACTCCCGACTTCTCGAACGAGCTGCAAAAATCAATGAAACCGAATTGGTGGCAAAGCAGATGAATGATATACCCGAGAGTATTCGTCATTTGGTGAAGGGTGGGGGTTCGCTGACAGCTTTGCCCATCATTGAAACTCAGGATGGTGACGTTTCGGCTTATATCCCAACCAATGTAATTTCTATTACCGACGGACAGATATTCCTTGAATCGCACTTGTTTAATTCGGGAATCAGGCCGGCAATCAACGTTGGGATATCGGTATCGCGTGTTGGTGGAAAGGCGCAGGTTAAGGCCATGAAAAAAGTGGCAGGTACCTTAAAACTGGCTCAGGCTGAATATCGTGAACTGGAAGCTTTCTCAAAATTTGGTTCTGATTTGGATGCCGCTACTAAAGCTGTTCTCGACAGAGGTGCGCGAAATGTTGAAATACTTAAACAGGGTCAGTTTTCGCCAGTGCCGGTTGAAGAACAAATTGCAATTCTTTTCTGCGGAACCAAAGGTCTAATGGTTGATATTCCGCTCGAAAAAATTAAAGATTTTGAAGATAACTTTATCGCGCACCTTCGGCGGGAGCATAAAGATATTCTGGATGTTCTTCGTCATGGCGAAATCACGGATGAGATAATGAAGAAACTTGAAGGAGTGGCCAACAAGATGTCGGTAACTTATAAGGTTTAACTGTTGAACCCATTAATAATTCTGAACGATTCTTTCGGTCAGCAAATTGATTTCGAAAATAATTTATGGCCAATTTAAAAGAGATTAGGCGACACATTGCTTCGGTGAAATCGATGCAGCAAATTACAAGATCAATGAAAATGGTATCGGCTTCGAAACTTCGAAAAGCTCAGGATGCCATTATTCAAATGAGGCCTTATGATGAGAAGCTGTACGAGATACTGATGCATGTTGCTAATAATATTGATATTACAGCAGTTAATCAATATGCCGTCCATAAGGATACCAAACGAGTTTTGTTAGTGGCTGTAACCTCTAATCGTGGTTTATGCGGAAGTTTCAACTCCAATGTAGTCAAGAAAATAATCGATTTGGCCGAGCAGGAGTTTGGCGATTTATATCAGCGAAGAGCTGTAGATATTTTGGCCATTGGCAAAAAAGGTATCGACCTTCTGACTGCTAAAGAGATGCCGGTAGTTTTCTCTGTAACTGACATTTATGATAATTTTAATTTTAAAAATGTCAGCAATTTGGCTAATATGATTATGGATGATTATGTCTCCGGCAAATATGATAAGGTCATTCTGGTTTTCAATCAATTCAGAAATGCAGTAGTTCAGGATTTGATTATTGAACAATTCTTGCCCATCAAAATTGAAGAGCGAAAAGAACATTCGTTTAACGGGAGCAAACGAATTTATTTTTTCGAACCTTCGATGCAAGGTGTTGTCGATACAGTTATTCCTAAATCATTGAAAATCCATTTTTACCGGATGATGCTTGATTCAATTGCATCGGAACACGGGGCGCGAATGACCGCGATGCACAAGGCCACAGACAATGCAACCGAATTGGCTAAAGAATTGAACCTGCATTACAATAAGGCACGTCAGTCAAGCATCACCAACGAGATTCTTGAGATTGTCAGTGGTGCCGAAGCTTTGAAAGGATAATACAGATAATTAAATAAACAATAATATGTCTCAGTCGGTAGGAAAAATAATCCAGGTAATCGGACCTGTGGTCGATGTCAGTTTTGATAAGATAAATAACAGACTTCCCGAAATCTATGAAGCGCTTGAGGTTTCGAGGGCCAATGGACAAAAATTAATACTCGAATGTCAGCAACATATCGGTGAAAACACGGTACGTACAATTGCAATGGATTCCACCGACGGACTTTGGCGTGGAATGGACGTTTTAGCTACCGACCATGCCATATCGATGCCGGTTGGCAATCAAATTAAAGGGAGGTTACTGAACGTAATTGGCGAAGCTATTGATGGAATCGGTGAGTTGAATCGTGACGGTGGTTACGAAATTCACAATAAGCCTCCTCAATTCGAAGATCTTTCTACAGAAAAAGAGATTCTTTTCACCGGTATCAAAGTAATCGACCTGTTAGAACCATATTCAAAAGGGGGGAAAATTGGCCTCTTTGGTGGTGCCGGTGTGGGAAAGACGGTGCTTATTATGGAATTAATAAACAACGTAGCCAAAAAATACGATGGACAGTCGGTTTTTGCCGGTGTTGGCGAACGTACCCGTGAAGGAAACGATTTGCTTCGCGAAATGATTGAGTCGGGTGTTATCAAATATGGCGAAGAGTTTGAAAAATCGATGGCCAAAGGTGGATGGGATTTGAGTCTTGTCGATCCTAAAGAGTTGGGCGAATCAAAAGCAACTCTTGTTTTTGGTCAGATGAATGAACCGCCTGGAGCACGGGCACGTGTTGCCCTTTCGGGATTAACTGTTGCTGAATATTTTCGAGATGGTGACAAAAAGGGTAAAGGCAATGATATTCTGTTCTTTGTCGATAATATTTTCCGTTTTACGCAAGCCGGTTCCGAAGTATCTGCATTGCTTGGTCGTATGCCATCAGCAGTTGGATATCAACCTACTTTGGCTACGGAAATGGGACTTTTGCAGGAGCGTATCACGTCAACTAAATATGGTTCAATAACCTCTGTTCAAGCGGTGTATGTTCCGGCTGATGACCTTACAGACCCAGCTCCGGCCACCACATTTGCCCACCTTGATGCTACAACAGTCTTGAGCCGTAAGGTTTCTGAAATGGGTATTTATCCTGCAGTTGATCCTCTTGATTCAACTTCCAGAATTCTTTCACCCGATGTCGTTGGTGCAGAGCACTATAAAACGGCCCAACGTGTAAAAGAAATCCTTCAGCATTATAAAGAACTTCAGGATATTATTGCCATTCTTGGGATGGATGAACTAAGTGAGGCTGATAAGCTTATTGTACACCGTGCGCGACGGGTTCAACGTTTCCTGTCGCAGCCGTTCCACGTAGCTGAAGCATTTACAGGCATGAAAGGGGTTTGGGTTTCTATTGACGATACCATCAAGGGTTTTAATGCAATATTGGATGGCGAGGTTGATAAGTATCCCGAGACTGCTTTCAGTATGGTCGGAACAATTGATGAAGCTATTGCAAAAGGGGAGAAGCTGTTAGCCGAAGCCCGTTAATATTCTTATAATATGAATGTCGAAATCATCACCCCCGAAGCTTATCTTTATTCAGGCGAAATAAAATCGATATCGCTACCTGGCGAATTGGGCATATTCGAGATACTGCACAATCATGCCCCTCTTATTTCAACGCTGATAAAAGGGAAGATAAAGATTGTTGAACCAACAGGTTATACCGAAACATTCGAAGTGAATGGAGGTGTGGTTGAAGTGGTCAACAACGAAATTAAGGTTTTGATTGAGAATCTGAGTTGAATCTCGCAAAGGTCGTAGCAACGATCGCAAAAAAGTGGTTTCTTTGTAGAAATTTTTACCAGGTATAAAGAATTAAATCGAAATGGGAAAAGTATTGATTATTGGAGCAGGAGGAGTGGGAACTGTTGTTGCCCATAAAATGGCGGGCCTGCCTGAAGTTTTTTCTGAAATCTTACTTGCAAGCCGTACAAAATCAAAATGTGACGCTATTGCAAATCAAATTGGCGGCAACAGGGTTAAGACGGCACAGGTTGATGCCGATAATGTACCGGAACTTGTTCAGCTTATTCGCTCATTTAACCCGGATCTCGTGGTTAATGTGGCACTTCCTTATCAGGATTTGACCATCATGGACGCCTGTCTTGAAACCGGTGTATCATATTTGGATACAGCCAACTATGAGCCGAAAGACGAGGCTAAATTTGAATATAAATGGCAGTGGGCTTATCAGGAAAAATTCAAAGAAGCTGGTTTGACAGCCATTCTTGGATGTGGTTTCGACCCCGGTGTAACCAGCATTTATACGGCCTATGCTGCAAAGCACCATTTCGACGAAATCCAATATCTTGATATTGTCGACTGTAATGCAGGCGATCATGGAAAAGCTTTTGCTACCAATTTTAACCCCGAGATCAACATTCGTGAGGTGACTCAGAAAGGTAAATATTGGGAAAATGGACAGTGGGTTTTAACTGAACCGCACGAAATCCATTATCCGCTTACTTACCCGCATATTGGTGAAAAAGAGTCATATCTGATTTATCACGAAGAACTGGAATCGCTTGTAAAAAACTTTCCATCGTTGAAACGGGCTCGCTTTTGGATGACTTTCGGTCAGGAATATTTGACTCATCTACGGGTAATTCAGAATATTGGTATGGCCAGTATTAAACCTATTATTTACGAAGGTAAGGAGATTGTTCCGATTCAGTTTCTGAAAGCCGTTTTACCAGCTCCTGAGCAACTGGGCGAAAATTATACTGGTGAAACTTCGATAGGTTGTCGCATAAGAGGCTTGAAAGATGGAAAAGAGAAAACATACTATGTTTACAATAACTGTAGTCACGAAGCAGCTTACGCCGAAACTGGTGCGCAGGCAGTAAGTTATACTACTGGTGTTCCGGCTATGATTGGTGCAATGATGTATCTTCAAGGAAAATGGAAAAAACCTGGCGTATTCAATGTTGAAGAGTTTAATCCAGATCCGTTTATGAATGAGTTAAATCTGCACGGTTTACCTTGGTGGGAGTTGCACGATGTGAATCTTGAATTTGATTAATATTTTGCAATTATTGATATTAAAACCCGGTTTATGCCGGGTTTTTTGTTCAAATTTAAAAGCCAAATCCTGTCATAATTGAATCAAGTTCTTTCCATTTCTTTCCTTTACTAAAGGTTGTTGCCTCTTCAATACTCCACCTGAGAACCAGTAATTGATACATCCCGAGTCGCTTAATTCGTTTTTTTAATATTGTATAGGCTTTGTTTTCTTCGGCAACCATGGCTGCATAAATAACAGTAAACCATTGTTGAATCATATTTTGGTGCTGAAGTTGATAGCTCTTTGTAATTTTATCAATTGCCAGTAAAGTATCAAAGTCAATGTTTTGTGTCGTTCGGTTGTAGATCTTGAGAAAATCATTATAAAGTTTCTCCGATGAGTAAAAATCTGATAACTTTAAAAATGCAGAAAAATACTCATAATCAGTAGGTGCATGTTGATATCCATTCCTTTCTACCAGATAAACACACCAATCATCAAATTTCCCCTTGTCGAATGTGACAGTCACTTTATTGTTGAGTTTTTTTATGGGTTGCATTTTTTAACAAATTTTGTCAGAGGGCACATCATTGTGTTAAAGGTAAGCAATTTACACGAGATGCATAGAGACAAAAAAAGCCGCAAACTGCGGCTTTTTTTAATATGAATTGTGGAAGTTATTTCGCGTAGCTGACAGCGCGGGTTTCGCGGATAACGGTAATTTTAACCTGACCAGGATAAGTCATTTCGTCCTGAATTCGCTTGGCTATATCATAAGACAAACTTTCTGCTTCAGCATCGCCCATCTTATCGCTACCAACAATTACCCTGAGTTCGCGACCCGCTTGAATAGCATATGTCTTGGTAACACCTGGGTAGGAGAGTGCCATATTTTCGAGGTCGTTCAAACGTTTGATGTATGATTCAACTGCTTCGCGTCGGGCACCAGGTCGGGCACCAGAGATGGCATCGCATGCCTGAACAAGCGGGGCAAGTAGTGATTCCATTTCAACTTCATCGTGGTGAGCACCAATGGCATTACAGATATCGGGTTTCTCTTTGTATTTCTCGGCCAGTTTCATCCCTAAAACAGCGTGCGGTAATTCCGGTTCGTCATCCGGTACTTTACCAATGTCGTGCAATAATCCGGCGCGTTTGGCTTTCTTGGGATTTAATCCAAGCTCGGCTGCCATAATCGCGCAAAGGTTCGCTGTTTCACGCGAATGCTGTAACAAATTTTGTCCGTACGACGAACGATATTTCATTTTACCAATCAAACGGATTAGTTCAGGGTGCATACCGTGGATACCAAGGTCGATAGTAGTGCGTTTACCAGTTTCGATAATTTCTTCTTCAACCTGTTTCTTTACTTTATTTACCACCTCTTCGATACGGGCAGGATGAATTCGTCCGTCGGTAACCAGTTGGTGGAGGGCAAGTCGTGCAATTTCCCGGCGTACAGGGTCAAATCCGGAAAGAACAATTGCCTCGGGAGTATCGTCAACAATTATTTCAATCCCGGTAGCGGCTTCAAGTGCTCTGATGTTGCGGCCCTCACGACCAATAATCCGCCCTTTGATTTCGTCACTCTCGATATGAAATACAGTAACAGCATTCTCGATTGCAGTTTCCGAGGCTACACGTTGTATCGACTTAACTATAATTTTTTTGGCCTCTTTATTGGCTGTCATCTTGGCCTCATCCATAATTTCCTGAATGTAAGAAATGGCTTCCGATTTAGCTTCGTTTTTTAACGATTCGACCAATTGATTTTTGGCATCTTCGGCTGAAAGCCCTGAAATAGCTTCGAGTTGTTCGATTTGTTGTTTGTGCATTCTTTCCAGCTCTTCGTTTTTCTGATCGATTAACTCGAGCTGAGAAGTAAGGTTTTCGCGAATCGTATCGGCATCTTTCTTCGCAATTTCCGACTCTTTGATTTTGCGTTGCAGTTCTGACTTTTGTTGCAGAAAAATTGTTTCTTTTTGTTTCAACTTATTTTCTGCACTTAAAATGCGCTGATTTCGTTCGTTAATATAACTTTCGTGTTCCGATTTCAGTTGGATGTACTTTTCTTTGGCCTGAATGATTTTTTTCTCTTTCAACATTTCTGACTGGACTTCGGCCTCTTTCAGAATGTGGTTTCTTTTCTTATGCAACACTGTGTCCCACAGAAAGTATGAAGCACCACCTCCTGCAATTATTGCCACAATGCCTACTATTATTGTTATTGTCATCTATAAAAAATTAATTTGTTAAACATAAAAAAACCGCATTTTAAACTTCTAATGTTCTGAAATTTACCAGAAACATTCCAAAATTTAAAAGCGGGACAACTAATATATTCGAATTATATATTTTCTTTCTCAATGAATTCAGCCAGATAATCGTTCATTCTTTCCAACTCTTCGACCATTCCTGAGAGGTCGTTTCGCTGTTCAGTGTCAAACTTCTGAATGACAAACTGCAATGATGCCATCGCCAGACAGTCTTGAACCTCTTTTGAAGCATATTTTTGTTTGTACTGAATTACCTTATCGTTGATAATTTTCGCGGCCTTACGGATACTTTCTTCGTCTTTACGGTCAACCCTCAGCGGGTACATCCGTTCGGCTATATTAACATTTATCGAAAGTTTATCATCCATATTAGGCCTACTACTTGTTTAGCAGCGCTATACATTTATCAATTTCCCGCACTAACCTGTTTATCTTAATCTTTGCCTCGTGCGAATTTTCTTCGCCTCCAAGCATTGATTTAGCAAACTTTAGTTCCTCGATTTTACGTTGCAACTCTTCATTTTTCGTATTTAGCAACGATATCTGCTCTTTTAACCGTGCCTGTTCTTCCAAAAGCAACCGGTTTTCTGATTTCATTTTCAATGTATAACGAATCAGCTTGTCCAGTTTTTCTTTGAAATCGTTTAACAAAAGAGTTTCTCGCTCTGTCATAACCAAGGATTACTGTCACAAAGTTAACATTTTATTCAAATTGCAAAAGTATTACATCATTTATTGCATCAACAGGCTCCCAAAACTTTCTTATTTTCGCCAAAAGATTAGCTTTTTACGAATGAGGATATTTTCGACTATATTTTTTCTGTTCTGCGTTTTTTTAATCGTTAATGCTCAAGAGGCTGTTAAATATTCAGGTTTTATTGCACCGGTAAAACCTCCATTTTCTTTTTCTGGTGGCTTTGGCGAACTCAGAACCAATCACTTTCATACCGGACTCGATTTCAGGACTGGAGGAGCCATCGGGAAACCCATTTATGCTGTTAAAGATGGTTATGTTTCACGCGTGAATGTGTCCCCAACAGGTTATGGTTTAGCATTGTATTTGGATCATCCTGATGGGACAACAAGTGTTTACGGCCATTTGAGCAAGTTTCATCCGAAAGTTGCTGAACGGGTTAAGGAGGAACAATATTACCGCGAACAATTTTCGGTTGATATTACTTTTTCAAAAAAAGAAATTGAGTTTAAACAGGGTGAGATTATAGCCTGGTCGGGCAATACTGGAAGTTCTGGTGGTCCGCACCTGCATTTCGAGATACGAAATACCCGCTCAGAGAATGCGCTGAATCCGCTCTTCTATAAAATGGGTATCACAGATAACAGTGCCCCCAAAATATTGTCTCTCTATATTTATCCAGTTACCGATAATAGCCATGTTAACAGGGGTTTCAATAAAAAACGATTCGATCTTTTGCCTGATGGCAAAAACTTCAGACTGAAAGAAAATGTTTCAATAGAAGTGTTTGGTCAGATTGGACTGGGGATTCAGGCCGAAGATTATTTTAGTGGTGGAGGAATGAAATGCGGCATATATTCGACAAAAGTATTGGTCGACGGTATTCAGCAATATGGTTTTCAGATGGATGAACTTTCGTTTAATTTGGGCCGTTACATCAATACTCATATCGATTACGAGGAAAAGATACGTAACAGTCGTTCGGTTCATCTGCTTTTTCAGCAGCCGGGCAACAGGCTGAGGTTTTATCACAATAACGAAAACTCGGGATTTATTGCTGTCGATGATAACAAAAGTCACGATGTGGAAATTGTTGTTTGTGATGCGTTTCAAAACTGTACAAAATTAATTTTCAAATTAGTATCTAAATCGTTTAACAAGAGAGCTGAAAATCAAACTTATAGTTCAAGATTCAGATACGATAATCAGAATGTCTTTGAGAACGAACAGATAAGGGTAAATATCCCCGAAGGGGCTCTTGGTAGTGATTTGAATTTCAACTATTCGTCAAAACCATCTATTGGTCTTTATTCACCAATTCATCAGGTACACAATCGGTTTACACCTGTAATGGTTCCATTTTCACTTGCGATAAAGGCCGAAGGCTTCAATCAGGAATGGAAAGAGAAGTTACTGATTGTTGATGTTAACACTGAAACCGGAAAGAAAAGTGCTATTGGAGGCGATTTTTCGAATGGATGGGTTTTTGCCAGATCGTCTGTTTTTGGAAACTTCGCGGTAGCTGTTGATACTATTGCACCTGTAATCAATTCATTGTCAATAAAAGAGCGAAAAACGCTAGCTGATGCAAATAAACTGGTTTTCACCATTACCGATAACCTTTCAGGAATTAAAACCTACCGAGGCGAGATTGATGGGAAATGGGTATTATTTGAATATGACCCAAAGAACAAAATGCTTGTCCATTATTTCGATAAAACAAAAATGGATTTAGGAAAATCGCACCAGTTGGTGTTAACTGTCGGCGATGCCAAACAAAATCAAAAAATATACAAAGCAACTTTTTATAAATGAGTTATTTAGTGCTAGGTGTAATGTCAGGGACATCGCTCGACGGGATCGATCTTGCGTTATGCAATTTTGAATTACACCGGGAGGCATGGGCATTTCAAATCGTCGCAGCAGAAACATTTGGTTATTCTGAAGAGTGGTATAACCGGCTGGAAAATGCTCATCGTTTTACGGCTTTCGATTTCATTCAACTTCATAACCAATATGGTCGGTTTACCGGTCAATTGATCAATCGGTTTCTTGATGGAAGGCCTAAACCACAGTTGATTGCTTCGCATGGACATACCATTTTTCATCAGCCCGAAAAAAAAATGACTTTCCAATTGGGAAACGGATCGGTTATTGCTGCCGAAACGGGTATCGATACGGTTTTCGATTTTCGGAATCTTGATGTGGCGTTGGGAGGGCAGGGTGCACCGTTTGTCCCAATGGGCGACAGATTACTTTTTGCCAATTACGAATATTGTTTGACCC
>CAYOJD010000026.1:3676-29364 GCA_964404205.1 uncultured Prolixibacteraceae bacterium | reverse complement strand
ACAACCCGATCGGCTCGGTGAAATTGTGATAACTGGCAAGCGTCTTCAGCCCAAAACGCTTGGTAACAATGCCCACTCTAAATTCTTTGGAGGCAAATTCGCCCCGGGCGATTGGGGAAGCGAGATAGCCATAAGGGTAAATATCCGGAATAACCCCACTTATCTGAACAAATTTGGTTTTCATGTCTCATATAATGCCGGCGACACCGCGACCTTCAGGGTCAATATTTATAGGGTTAACAATGGGCTACCCGGCGATAATATTTTGCCGGAGAATGTTATTGTCAAAATCAACGGTGAAACAGGTTATATCGAAACGGACCTCTCGAAATATCATTTGGCGGTTGACGACGATATTTTTATTGCGCTGGAATGGATTGACGGGAAGCGAAATTCCGGAATTGTTTTTTCGGCAGGTTTAATGAATAATGGTACCTATTACCGCAAAGCCAGTCAGGGGCGGTGGAAGAAGCATGCAATGGGCATTGGCCTATACATTGTCACAAAGTATTGACCACTCACACTCTTTCCCCCTTGTTTGAGTGCAGTCAAACCCGAAAAAACAATACCCCCCGAAGACTTTTGAATCCTTCGGGGGGTATTTTGTGGGGCCAAACCTGATGGCTGGCTATCGGAAGCTGTTGGCGGGGTTACCAGATTTTGGCCCGCTGGCTTTCGTCGAGATACATGGCCTGTCCGGGCTGCACGTTAAAGGCGGCATAGAACTCGGGGAGGTTGCGCAGTGGCCCCAATACCCTGAAGCGTCCCAGCGAGTGGACATCTTCCTTGGTGCGGCGCAAAATCTCTTTGTCGCGGATATTCTGTGCCCATACATGGGCATAGGCCAGGAAGAAACGTTGTTCGGGGGTGAAGCCGCTAATCTTATCGGTAGTAGTGTTGGCGGTTTGAAAAGCCTGATAGGAGATATTTAATCCGCCAAGGTCGGCAATATTCTCGCCAAGGCTCAACTGACCATCGGCATGAAGGGTATCGAGCACCACAAAGCTGTTGTACTGGTCGACCAGCACTTTGGTACGCTCATCGAAGAGTTTCGAATCTTCGGCGGTCCACCAGTCGGTGAGGTTGCCGTTCTTGTCGAACTTGCGTCCTTCGTCGTCGAAGCCGTGAGTCATTTCGTGGCCAATCACCACGCCAATGGCACCATAATTTACGGCATCATCGGCATCTTTATAGAAGAACGGGGGCTGTAAAATGGCGGCCGGGAAAACAATTTCGTTCATATCGGGCGAGTAATAGGCATTGACCATCTGCGGCGGCATAAACCATTCGGCCTTGTCGACTGGTTTATTGATTTTGGCGAGGTTATAAGCCATCTCGAAGCGTCCGGCACGGAGCACATTCAGTACATAGGCATCCGGTTGGATATCGAGCCCCGAATAGTCGCGCCATTTATCGGGATAGCCGATTTTTACATTGATGGCGGCCAGCTTGTCCAATGCTTTTTGCTTGGTCGAATCGCCCATCCATTCCAAATTTTTGATGCGCTCGCCCAACGAAACACGGAGGTTGGCTACCAGTTTCACCATTCGTTCCTTCGATTCGGCCGGGAAATATTGGGCTACATACAATTGGCCGATGGCTTCGCTCATGGCGCCACTGGTTACTTCGAGTACCCTTTTCCAACGGGGGCGCATCACCTCGGTACCGGTCATGGCCTTGCCATAGAAATCGAATTTGGCGTTGACAAAAGCCGATGAGAGGTAGGAAGCCGACTCGTTGAGCAGGTTCCATTTCAGATAGATTTTCCAGTCGGCCACCGGGACCTCTTTCAGCATGGCACTTACCTCTTTGATAAACTCCGGCTGGTTGAGGTTGACATGGCCGGGACTGGCAATGCCCAATCCCTGGTAATACAACTGCCAGTTGATATTTGGCGAAAGCGAGGCCAGATCGGCAGTAGTCATTTTATTGTAGGTTTTATTGGGGTCGCGGCGTTCGAGACGGGTCATCGAGACTTTGGCCAGACGGGTCTCGAGCGCCATTACCTTTTCGGCATTGGCTTTGGCGGTAGCCTCATCGTTGCCGGTAAGGGCAAATATCTTAGACAGATATTCGATATATTTCACACGGAGTTCGGCCGAACGGGCATCCTCGCCCAAATAGTAATCGCGGTCGGGCATTCCCAAACCGGCTTGCGCTACCTGTGCAATCACCTCGTTGCTGTTACGGGCATCGGTCGAAGCATAAAAAGCGAAGAGCGGGAATATCCCACTCTGGTGGAAACGGGCCACCGCTACCTGTACATCGTCGGTTGTGGCAATCGACTCAATTTCCTGCAGATATCCCATCAATGGTTCGTAGCCCTGGGCTTCGATAGCCGTGCTATCCATTCCCTGACCGAAAAGAAGGGCAATTTTATCGGCCACCGACCCTTTTTCGTTTTGGGCTTTGGCGGTGGCTTCGACCAAATCCTTCACCTGCTTCTCGGCAACTTCGGCCAATTGGTCGAACGAGCCGTAGCGGCCTCGGTCGGCCGGTAGCGGATTGAGTTTTTTCCATCCGCCATTGGCATACGTGTCGAAATCTTCGCCGGCAACTACGGTAGTATCGAGGTTGGCGGGGTTAATAGCCGTATCGACCTTGGCCGGCTGGCTGCACGAGGTGCCCAGCAATGCCACTGCCGATGAGAAAATCAATGGATAAAAGAGATTGTTCTTCATGAGTGAATAAAATGTTATTTGTTATGATCTATCATTTGTAAAAGCAATTGTCGCCGGCCTGCCGGGGCTTACATTCATCAGCCTGAGGTTGGGGAAGATAAGCGGCGGGACCTGTAAAAACCAAACAAACCAATTTGTCCGGTTTTTATCCTGAAAATTACAATTGAATGTCTCTTTTTAATGGCCGCTGTCGTGAAAATGGTAAAACCGGTCGAGCAGACTTAGGTCGTTCATCTCTTTCGATAGCGATTCGAGGGTTTCGATAGGTATGGCATAGATATCGAGCACCAGCAACCCGTCGACACAATTGTTAAATTTCGGGTCGACATTAAACGCGATAATCTTGGCATTCAACCCTAAATACTTTTTCAGCAACACCGGCAGCCCGCTGTTGTGCTGATCGACATCGCCGATAAATTTATCGATCGAACCCAAATCGGGTTTGATATGCTTGAGCGCGTCGTTCAGGTGCGGATCGTTGGTGGTGACTTTGAACCGGTTGCGCGGGGCTACCAGTCGGGCCTTTTGGTAATCAAAATGATGGGTCATGATATAGCGGATAATCAGCTCTTTCGATTTTTCGGAATAGGTATTGCTGATGCTTACCGGGCCAATCAGATAACGGTATTCGGGGTTTTTCAACAGAAAATAGAGTATCCCTTTCCAGAGCAGGAAGAGTGGCAATGGTTTGCGCTGGTACTCTTTTACAATAAACGAGCGTCCCAGTTCGAGCGATTGCTTCAATATCTCGCGGAAGGGGGGGCTCATTTTAAAGAGGCTTTGGGTATAAAAACCGCGGATGTCGTACTGCGAGAGGATATCGGCCCCTTTGCCAATGCGGTAACCTCCTACAATCCGCTTCTCGTCGTCGTCCCATATCACCAGCTGGTAGTAATAGAGGTCGAACTCGTCGATATCCGTCGAACGGTTGGTTCCTTCGCCTACGTCGCGAAAAGTAAGCTCGCGCAGACGCCCCAGTTCATTTAAGATAAATGGAATTTTGGCTGTAGGCGCGCAGAAAACAGAATAATTCTTGATGGTAAACAGATGATTCTGTTTGCGCAACAGGTTAATCTCCTTTTCGATGCCCGTTTGAGGCTGCGGTTCGGCAATCGCTTCGGGTTTGGGTTCACTTTTGAGGGTGTAGTTGAAAAAACGCTTTACTTCGATACCACTGTCGAGACAATAAGTCTTGGCCCGCAGGTATCGGCCATATTGATAGATATCGCTGAAGCGCTCTTGCTCTTTTACCGAAATGGGGTTGCCAATCCTGATTTTGATGGTCTTGTTTTTCTTGTTCAGCAACTCCGATGGTAACTTGGCTGTGCGCAGCGAAGGGTGGATTTGCCCCAGCAGATGGAACAGACGGCTGTTGCTGCCATGAAAATAGATGGGTACTACCGGCACGTTGGCTTTCTTGATAAAGCGCAATGCCGACGGGAGCCATTCGCGGTCGGTAATTACATTCGAAGAGTAGTTGGTCGAGACCTCGCCTGCCGGGAAAATGCTGAGCACCCCTCCATTTTTCAGGTGGTCGATGGCTGTTTTGAGCCCTGTAACACTCGACCCGGCGTCGGGCATATTCTCGAAAGGGTTCACCGCCAGGAAAAACTCCGATATCGGTTCAATTTTCTTGAGCAGGAAATTGGCTATCACTTTGTGGTCGTCGCGAACCATCGAAAGCAGTTTGATTAACAAAATACCGTCGATCCCACCAAAGGGGTGGTTCGATACCGTGATAAAACTGCCCTTCGGGGGAAGCTTTTTCAGATCTTTTTCGTCGATTTCGATTTTTACATTGAGCTGTTCAAGCAGCGAATTTATCGAATCGATGCCGTGAACATCGCTGACTTTATCGTATAAATCGTTGATTTTATTGAATCGGAGCAGGTGCATCAGTATTCGTGCAAAATACTCGCCTCCAAGATAATGAATGAATGGGCTGGCTTTTATAAGGTCTTGCGGTTTTACAAGCTTCATTGTCGTTGTCGATTTGAAATTCAAAATTAGAAATTTTCGAAAGATTGCCAACCCAACTGCTGTTCAGCCGTATATTAATTGAACGGTTTCGAGTACCTTTGCCGAAAATATTTGATATTGAACAGTTATACGATAAACAGTTGGTTGCCTACGACGGTGAAAGAGTGCCGTGCGCGTGGCTGGGAAGAGCCTGATGTGGTGCTTTTCTCGGGCGATGCCTATGTTGACCACCCCTCGTTTGGCGCGGCAGTGATTGGCCGGCTGCTCGAGCGGGAGGGACTTAAGGTCGCCATTGTTCCGCAGCCCAACTGGCAGGATGATCTTCGCGATTTTAAAAAGTTTGGCCAGCCAAAGCTCTTTTTTGCCGTTACAGCGGGCTGTATGGACTCGATGGTAAACCATTACACCGCCAATAAACGGAAACGTTCGAACGATGCCTACACTCCGGCAGGCCGAGCCGGTGCCCGCCCCGACTATGCTACCGTTGTTTACTGCAATATCCTGAAAGAGATATATCCCGATGTACCTGTAATTATTGGCGGGATTGAAGCATCACTCCGTCGGGTTACCCATTACGACTATTGGTCGGACAAACTGAAGCCGGGCATACTGGTCGACTCGAAAGCCGATTTGTTGTTCTACGGCATGGGCGAGAAATCGCTGGTATCCTTTGTTCAGCAATACAGAAGCGGCAAACCAATCGCCGAAATAACCGATATTCCGCAGACCACTTTTGTGGTGGAAACCCAGGCTGATTATCAGACGAACCCGGCATGGGAACCGCTTTCGCTCTTCAGCCATGAGGAGTGCCAGGCCGAGAAGATCAACTACGCGAAGAACTTCCGGCATGTCGAAGAGGAGTCGAACCGGATGGAAGCAAAGAAACTGACCCAGCAGGTAGGCAACAGAACCATCGTGGTGAACCCCCCGTGGCCGCCGCTCACCACTGCTGAGGTCGACAATTATTCCGATTTGCCCTTCACCCGGCTGCCGCACCCGCGTTACAACGGTAAAGGGGCCATCCCGGCCTATGAAATGATCCGGCACTCCATCAACATTCACCGGGGCTGTTTTGGCGGATGCTCCTTTTGTACCATTTCGGCCCATCAGGGTAAATTTATTGTCTCCCGTTCCGAAGAATCGGTGCTGAAAGAGGCACAACAGGTAGCCGAAATGCCCGATTTCAAAGGATATATTTCCGATGTGGGGGGGCCGTCGGCCAATATGTACCGCATGGCAGGTTTTAATCTCGACATTTGTCGCCAGTGCAGGCGGCCGTCGTGTATTTTCCCTGCGGTCTGCAAAAATCTCAATACCGATCACCGTCCGATGAGCCGGCTCTATGCCAAGGTTGCCGAACTGCCCGGTGTGAAGAAGGCATTTATTGGCAGCGGAATCCGTTACGATTTGGCGATGCACGTTACAGGCAATCGGGAAGTCGATCAGGGCAACCGCGATTATCTCGAACAGGTTATCCGCCATCATGTTTCCGGTCGGTTAAAGGTGGCCCCCGAACACACGTCCGATAAGGTGCTTTCGGTAATGCGCAAGCCCTCTTTCCACCATTTCGGTAAATTGAAAAGGTTCTTTGACGAGATAAACTGTCAGGCCGGATTGAAACAACAGCTGATTCCCTATTTTATTTCGAGCCATCCGGGCAGTAAAGTGGACGATATGGCCGAATTGGCTGCCGAAACCAAGGCATTGGATTTCAAACTGGAGCAGGTACAGGATTTTACCCCAACCCCGATGACCCTTGCAACGGTAATTTATTATTCGGGCTATCACCCCTACACCCTCGAGAAGGTTTATACCGCCAAATCGCAGGATCAAAAGCTGGCTCAACGTAAATTTTTCTTTTGGTACCAGCAAGAACATCAACAGGAGCTGCGCCGGGAACTCCGGCAAATAAACCGACCCGACCTCGAGGAAAAACTTTTTGGGAAAGCACCAAAATCATACCGGAAATAGCTAAATTTGAAGAAATAACAATTTTCAAAAATCTAAAAACGTTGGGTAATGAGCGAAGAACAAGCCAAAAACGGGGAAGAAGGGCAGTCGAAAAATATTTTTGACGATTTAGTGGAAAAAACAAAGGTTTTTGCCGACAAGGCCAGCGATATAATTGAAGAAAATATTGATAAGTTGAAGCAGAGCGAAACCTATGGAAAGGTGACCGACTTTGTCGAAAAGCAGACTGAAGCCTATAAAAGCGGCGAGATGGAAGCTAAATTTTCTGAAATGAAGGAAAACGCCGGCAAAAAAGGGGAAGAGTTTATCGAACAGGCCCGTTCTGTGGTCAATCTTCTTGCCGACGATGTCGAAGAGGCTATCGGAAAGGTAAAAAACAAGATGGCCGGGAAAGATGATTCCCGGCCAAACAATCAGGTTTAACGTTTTGAAGGGGTAGTCAATTCGCCTATCCCGAACGAAAGTTTACCGGAAAAGACAACATTGGCTTTGACCGATTCGGGTGTCAGCAAAACATCCGAAACGGTCATTTTGCTTAATAAGCCATTCACCTCGAGTCCATACCCTAACTGATAATGGTTTAGGTAACCTGTCAGCTGGCGCTCAATCTCCTTTACATCGCTGTTAAACGGGATGGCAAAAGCCCGGGTGATGGTTCGCTCGATCTTTCCGTTAAATAACCAGTCGGCCGATTTCATCATGATGTTTCGGGTCTTCAGGTCGAACTTCAAATCTTTCACCCGAATGGTGGTATCGGATGAATTGAAATAGGGTGTTCCGGTAAGATACATCGTTCCGTTGATGCTGCCGCTTACCATTGTTTCGATGGCCATTTTGCCGTTTGTGCCGTAAACCCTCATGGTTTCAAATTTGATCTTACGGTTGCCAAAAGTATAGACCGAGTCGGAAACCTGTTCCAAGGTCATTCTTTCGATTGTTGAATAGGGGATATCGGTAAGCATATTGAGGCGGAAACTGTCGGTAGCCATCTCGAGCGGTTTCAAAACAGGTAATCCTGTAGGTTTGGAGGGTTCCGGTTTATGGTCGAGCAAACATTCAACATCGGAACTGACTGCCATCCGAAAGCGGATAAACCCTTCGGAACCCTTAACGGGCATCAGCGAAACGGCATAAGGTTTTACGGTAATCCAGGCATTGTAGTCGCCCGGCACTTTAAAGGGATTGAACAACATCTTCCATCCGTTTTCGGCATATTTTCTCAAATCGAAGGCCGAAGAAATTGTTTGATCTATCTGTTTCGAATAGTCGGCCAGGTTACTCTTCAGCATCACATCGGCAATTGGTGTTACCGGAATGGTTACGCCACTAAACTTTACCGAAGGTTTTTTTACCCAGTCGTAACCGTCGGGTGTAGTAGTGGTGGTGATGCTCCAGTCGGGATTAACGGCCAGACGGGTTTTAAACCTGATTTTAATCTCCCCTTTTGCTTCCATCGCATCGACAAACGGAAGGTTAAAAGCAAAAACGGCAACTGCTTTTTTCAGCGAAATCTTTAGCGGTACTTCCCACGATAACTGGTCGTTCTGGCAGGAGACTTTAATCCATCCGTTTTTCCATGCTTTCACAATCAGGTTGTCGCCTTCGTTGTCCGACAGGCTTTTGTCTTCATAAATCAGGGTGTCGATATGGCTGTTGAGGATATTCTCCAGTTTCGATGTTTCGAGATCGGCATGCAGGTTGATGACTGAAGTTTCGGGTTTCACCGGATTATAAATGTAACTCTCGACCGGAGCTGGCGGAACGGCAACCTTACACCCGCTTAGGAACGTAATCAGCAATAAAACGACACTTAACGATAGCTGTTTGTTTTTCACAACCTTTTTGTGTTAGATAAATTCGCCTCAAAAATAAATGGCTTTTATCGATTTTACCTGATAAAAAAGCAAAACGATGGTCAATTCACCCAAAAAATACTTTCTGGAGGGCTGTTTCTCATTTTGTTGTTTGGTTATCGAAAAAAAAACAGCCAAACTGCATGTCGGGAATTTCAAAAAAGGTTATTTTTAAAGTTTGGGAAATTTTGCTGAAACAGCAACGGGATTTTCATCAAGCGAAACAGGAAACTTTACAAAAGCAATCTGATAATCAATTTCAATATGGCAAAACTGCAAAACCGAAGAGAGCGGGAAGGGGTGGTTTACTCGACTGCCTCCGATTTTGAATATACCTATCAACCCGATGAGACGACCGAAACCCTGATTCCTGCCCGGCAAAACCTGAAAGTAATGCTCGACAAGAAGCAACGCGGCGGCAAAATGGTGACGCTGGTAACCGGATTCGTAGGCAGCGAGGATGATTTAAAAGAGCTGGGCAAAAAACTGAAATCGAAATGTGGGGTAGGCGGAACGGTCAAAGAGGGCGAAATCCTTATCCAGGGCGATTTTCGCGACCGCGTGTTGGCCATGCTGGTGGCCGATGGTTACAAAGCCAAACGTGTTGGGGGCTGATTCTTATCGTTTACGAATTTATACCTTGTGGAACAAATATTTATTATTTCGGTTACCGAACACCGCTCGTTTGGCTATTTGCTTTATCCCTATATGGTTGAGCGTCGCCGCGACGATAGTTTTTTGCGAGTCGTTCACCGTGTGAGGGAACATCACCTGAAGAATGATGACTACTCCTATTCGCCCACTGAAATCAAACTGGTGCGGCTGGCCGAGAAATATTCAGACGAAAACCTGTTGAAGAAATTTAATCCGAAAGGGACCCTGAACGACTTCTACAAAAGCATCAAAACCGACGAATTCAGCAAGCGTATCGCCCCTTTTATCGAAGAGACCGTGAAAACCTTTCTCGATACGATTCGCGATTTGGATATACCGGTCTATATCAAAAAAGCCAAATATTCGAACCTTTACGAAGAAGACCGGGTTGTGCTTTGTAGCCGCGATACCGGTGCGGTTTTCAATTTTCACCGGCTCGAACGAGAAACCCGTTACTGGCTCACCATGCGCCACGGCACCGAACATCTCTCACTGCTCCACCGCGACATTATTTTGCTGGTTAACGAGCCATGCCGGATGCTCTATCAAAACCGGCTCTATTATTTCGACGATATTTCGGGCAACAAACTGATGCCTTTTCACGAGAAAGAGTACATCAGCATTCCGGAGAAGATAGAAGATAAATATTACAGCACCTTTATTTTGAATGCCATTGCCACGCAGGAGGTAGTGTGTTCGGGATTTACCATCAACGAAGGGGTGCCCGAAAAATCAGCGATACTTGCCGTTGAGATTGATATTTCCGCATCACCGGTTTTTATCCTAAGCTATCGCTACGACAACCGTATCGTTGCGGCAAACGACGAAACGCCCCGCGTGGTAAGCCTGTCGAAACGAACCGACGGGTATCACTTCAACCGCATCTGCCGCGACGCTGCATGGGAACAGCAATTGGTGGCTTTGTTGCACCAGACCGGGCTTGAAGGCTCTCCCTGTGCAATGAAATTATCCGGCCAAAAAAGTGATTTATCCGGGGGTACGGTTTACGAGGCAGTCACCTGGTTGTCGGAACATGCCGAGTGGTTAAAAAGCAATGCGATTGAGATGGAACAGGAGCGGCTCGACCAGAAATATTTCATAGGCCGTCAGGAATTAAAAATATCGGTCAGTAACAGGCTCGACTGGTTCGATATCCATGCATCGGTAAAGTTTGGCGAATTCGAAATCCCTTTTGTCAGGCTCAAACGTTATATTTTGGGAGGCATCAGGGAATATAAACTGCCCAACGGCAAAATTGCCATTCTGCCCGAAGAGTGGTTTAGCCGTTTTCGCGAAATCATGAACTTTGGGAAGAGCGAAGAAAACCATATCCGGCTTAATCCTTCCTATTTTATGCTGCTTATCGAAAGTGGCATTGATACCGGCGAAGAAACAAAACAGCGGTTGGAGGCACTCAGTGGCGAAAAACTGGAAAAACAAATTGTACCCGAATCTTTGCAGGCCCAATTACGGCCTTATCAGCAGCAAGGGTACGATTGGATGTATCATCTTTACCGGCAGTCGATGGGGGGTGTACTGGCCGACGACATGGGGTTGGGCAAAACGTTGCAGGCGTTAACATTGCTCCTTCGTTTGAAACGGAAAAGCGAGAGCCTCTTTTTCGATCACGACGGTGAGGGACAGCTTTCGCTCTTTGGCGATGGGTTGCAGCCTGTCGAAAACCGTCAGTCCGCCAGTCTGATAGTCCTTCCGGTTTCGCTGGTACACAACTGGGAAAACGAGATCCGAAAGTTTGCCCCGTCATTGAAGGTTTATTGCTATACCGGTGCCCGTCGCCGCGAGAAAACTTCCCTTTCAGGGATTGTCAGCTATTACGATATTATTCTAACCACTTATGGTACTGTGCGAAATGATGTTGATTTACTTTCGTTGTATCCCTTTTTCTATTTGATTCTCGACGAAGGGCAATATATCAAGAACCCTGAATCGAAAACCTATCAGGCCATTATTTCACTACAGGCACAACATCGTTTGGTACTCACCGGGACACCTATCGAGAATTCGCTTTCCGATCTTTGGGCACAAATCAATTTCCTGAACCGCGGCCATCTGGGTTCGCTCCCTTTTTTCAGGACGCAATTTTTGCAACCTATCGAGCAGAACAGCGATGAGGAAAAAGGCGCACAGCTCCACAAGCTGATTCGACCATTTATTCTGAGGCGAACTAAAGAAGAGGTAGCCGGCGATCTGCCCCCGCTCACCGAAGAGGTGCTTGCTATCGAAATGACACCGGAGCAAAAATCGGTGTACGAGGAAGAGAAATCGGCTGTGCGCAATATGCTGATGGAGAATATTCGTGAGGAGGGTTTCGAGAAATCGACCTTCGCCGTTTTGCAGGCGCTCACCCGGTTGCGGCAAATTGCTATTCATCCCCGAATGGTTATGCCTGAATCGGAAGCCGAGTCGGGTAAATTCAATGAGATTATTGCCATGTTGAAGATTCTGGTGGCCGAAAATCACAAAATATTGCTCTTCTCATCATTTGTTAAACACCTAAAATTATTGTCAGCCCGGTTCGACAAAGAGAACTGGGGTTATAGTCTGCTCACCGGGGCTACGGTGGACCGGAAGGAGGTTATCGACGATTTTCAGTCGAACCCCACCAAAAATATATTTCTTATTTCGCTGAAAGCCGGTGGGGTAGGGCTTAATCTTACCTCGGCTGACTATATATTTATTGTCGACCCGTGGTGGAACCCAGCGGCCGAGATGCAGGCTGTCAGTCGTGCCCATCGTATCGGACAGGAAAAGAAGGTTTTTGTCTATCGCTTTATCTCCGAAGAGACCATTGAAGAGAAGATTTTATTGCTGAAAGAGCGTAAATCGGCACTGGCTTCCGAATTTATCAACAGTGAGAACCCGCTCAAATATGTGACCCAGGACGAGGTAATGAAGCTGTTCGAATAATAAATGGATGGCTGAAATTAAAGCAAATGTCATAAAAAACGAAAAGGACAATCCGGGGAGGATTTGTCCTTTTACTAAAACTAACCAAACTAACTAACCTAACTAAACCTAAACTTATGAAAAAAATGTAATACAAAGATAAGGGGCTTGTTGAGCGTTTGCCAAATTTTCAGTGTTAAAAAAAATTAAAATAATCTTTAAATCAGCATTATTCTATCGAAAACATGTTTAACGGCAGTTAAACGGGTCTTTGATTTTGGGCTCACTAGAGATTATTTATTACCAACGACGAGAAATTAATATCTGGTTTTCAGCCTCACGTTTTAACCTGCTTCAAAAAAGCAGGCTTTTCTCTTTTTTCTGTTATTGGTGCTTTATGCTACTTCTTTGCGCCGGAGTTTATTCCTTCCAATATTGTTGTAGAGTTCATTCTTTTTTTTGAGGGATATATTGCTGAGAATAAGATAAATATTTTTTATTTTCAGTTTGCCCGTCACTGTTTGTAGCGATTTAATATACCTAATTGATGGTATTGGCCGACTGATTCCAGATGTTCACTTTTGCAAAAGTTATTTAATGCCAAAAAATGGAAGCAACTCTTTACAATATTAGTACTGCCACAAACCGATCTGAACCAATCGATTGGATGCGCTGTTGTGGTTGTTGCCTCCCTCTTGACCGAATGCGAATGTGCATCCGTTAAATTGAGCCGGAATTGCGATCGCCTTGTCTCCAAAAGTCAGGCTCCGGTTTTATCTCCTTAAAAAATTAGCTGAAAATATTCAATGGTCTCTGCTTTTGCACCATTGAATCTCGTTGATAATCCTTTAAATAATTGATGAATAAATGAAAAAACAAATTGCTTTACTTCTTATTTTATGGGTATTGCTGATACCCTTCAGTTCACTTGCCGGTGACCTTAATATCAGGGGAATCGTACTTTCGAAAAGTGATGGCTCCCCTTTGGTAGGGGCTACCGTCGTGATAAAAGGAACAACCAATGGTGTGGTGGTCGACGCTAAGGGAAACTTTACATTGTCGGCTTCTTCGGGCGAAATTATTATTGTTTCTTATCTTGGGTTTGAATCGCAGTCGATTACATTAAAAGATGAAAGCCCTCTTCGGGTCGAGTTGAGTGAACTCCAGGGACAGTTGAACGAAATTGTCATTACAGCCCTTGGTATCAACAAGGAGAAGAAATCTTTGGGTTATGCCGTTCAAAAGGTCAGACCCGAAGCCATTTCGGCTGTCCCGGAAACCAATCTGATTAATTCGCTTGCCGGAAAAATTGCGGGTGTGAATGTCACCAACAGCCAAGGGAGCATGGGATCATCGAGAATTGTTATACGAGGCGAAACTTCGATATCGGGTAATAACCAACCTCTCTTTGTCGTCGATGGCGTACCGGTCGATAACTCGCAACTGACGACTTCAGATGCCTCGCGCGATTTTGCCAATGCAATATCAGATATCAATAGCGAAAATATTGAGAGTATCAGTGTATTAAAAGGGCCCAACGCTGCTGCACTCTATGGCTCGCGAGCCGCCAGTGGCGTTATTCTAATCAAAACCAAGACCGGCCGCGGACAGAAGAGATTGGGAATAAGTGTTTACTCTAAAACCACTTTTGAGTCGATATTGGAATTGCCCGAGTATCAAAATCGTTACGGACAAGGCTCTGGTGGCACATTTTCGTATGTCGATGGTAAAGGAGGAGGCATCAACGACGGGGTGGATGAAAGTTGGGGCCCTAAGATGGATGGACGTTTAATTCCGCAGTTCTTCTCCAACGGCGTTCCTGTTCCGTTTGTTGCTCATCCCAATAATGTCCGCGATTTCTTCGAAACCGGAAGGACACTTGACAATGGTGTTGCAGTGAAAGGTTCTGATGAAAAGTTCGACTATCGCTTTTCGTACAATAATTCGAACCAAACCGGTATCTTACCCAATACCGAGTTGAAAAAGAACTCGTTCAGTGTTAACAGCAGTTATAAAATTCTCCCCAATCTGGAACTTAGCACCGGTATCAATTATGTAAATACCAGCTCAGATAACCTTCCCGGCACATTTGGACGGAGGGCAACCAGTACGATGCTTCAGTTTGCATGGTTTGGCCGGCAGGTCGATATCAATCAGTTAAAAAATTACCGCGATGCCAATGGTAATTTAATCAATTGGAACAATAGCTATTACAGTAATCTATATTTTATTGCTAACGAAAATACCGTTTCGCAACGCCGCGATCGTTTAATTGGCAATGTTAATTTGAATTATAAATTTCTGAACGATTTTACAGCCAATTTCAGGGTTGGAAACGATTACTACAACGACAGGCGTAAAATCAGGATTGCTTACGGTACGAATGGAACTCCCTTTGGTTCTTATCAGGAAATCGGGTACACCGTGAACGAACGGAATATCGAATTGACCCTGAATTACAAGAAAAAGATAACCGATGATATCAGTGTCGATATATTGGGTGGCGGAAACCTCCTCTCGAATTATTACGAAGAAAATAACCAGAAAGCACCAAGGCTGGCTGTAAAAGATGTCTATACATTGGCAAACTCGCGCGACCCGCTGCTCTCGTCGAATTACTACAGCCGGCAAAAGAAAAACAGTCTTTTTGCTTCAGGGCAGATTGGCTTCCGAGGTTATGCCTATCTGAATTTGACCGCCCGAAACGACTGGTCGTCGACATTACCTGAAGGGAACAATTCCTATTTCTATCCGTCGGCCAATGCCAGTATAATTGTCACCCAGTTGTTGGGAATCGAAAGTAATGCCCTTTCGTTTTTGAAAGTACGGGGAGGGTGGTCGAAAGTAGGTAAAGATGCTTCACCCTATCAGTTGCTCGATACCTATCCGTTCAATGCTCCGTTCGGTTCGAATCCGTTACTGACTGTAACCGATGCATCGCTGAATTCGAGCCTCAGGCCCGAAACGACTACCTCTTCAGAAATTGGAGTTGAAGTTGGGTTATTCAACAACAGGGTTCAACTCGATTTGAATTATTACAACACCAACAGCAAAGATCAAATCCTCAATGTCGATGTCAGTCCGGCTACGGGTTACAATTCCAAACTGCTCAACGCCGGTAAAATCAGCAACAAAGGTTTCGAGGCCCAGTTGACCTTTTCTCCGGTTAAGATTCCTAATGGGTTAACGTGGGAGGTGGCCGCCAATTTCTCGCTAAACCGCAGTAAAGTGCTCGAGTTGGATAAAGACGGGTTGCTAACAGCTTATCGTATTGCCAATAGTGGGGTTCAGGTGCTGGCTGCCATTGGCAAACCTTACGGGACATTATTTGGCACAGCTTTCAAACGGAACGATAATGGCGACATTCTGGTGAAAGCGAACGGCCTTCCGGAAGCCAATTCGACAAACCAATTTTTTGGTTCATTTCAGCCCGACTGGATTGGAGGGATAACCAACTCATTTACCTATAAAAATTTCAACCTGAGTTTCCTGATTGATGCTAAGATTGGAGGTTCTCTATATTCGGGAACCAATTCGACAGCAACCTATACCGGCGTTTTGGCTGAAACGCTCAGGGGACGCGATGAGGAAAACGGGGGCTTGCCTTACTATTATTCTGGGAATGTTAAAACTGGTTTGCCCGTACAGTTGCCTTCGCATGCTGCTTCTGCTCCGAACAACGAAGTGGTTTATCACGACGGGATAATTTTCGAAGGGGTGAAACAGGATGGAACGGCCAACACAACCATTTTGCCTGCACAGACTTATTGGAAGTCGTTTCGGAATATTGCTGAATCGAGTGTCTACGATGCCTCGTTTGTCAAGTTTCGCGAAATCAGCATTGGTTATAACCTTCCGAAGCAATGGGTAGAAGTGATTGGTGCGCAATCCGTCAATGTGGCACTTGTGGGTCGCGATCTATGGATCCTTCACAAAAATGTTCCACATATCGATCCCGAAACAGCTTATAATACGGGAAACGGACAAGGGTTGGAGAGCCTTCAGTTACCATCAACCCGAAGTTACGGCTTCAGCGTAAACCTTAATTTCTAATGTTAAAACACTGATTGTCATGAAAATTAATAAAATAATATCTTTTCTTCTCATTGCACTTTTAATTGTCTCGTGTGTCGACGATTTGCAGGAGACCAATCTTAATCCGAATGAGGCGCAAGTTGCGCAACCAGAATATTTGTTGAGCAATGCGATAAAATCATCTGTTGATACCTACTGGGGAACGACCAATAACCTCGACGGGACATTGCTTTTTGCTCAACATGTGGCAAAGATTCAATATACCGAGATTGATCGCTACATTGCATCGACCACAACATTCGAAAGCCCGTGGAAAAGTTTTTACTCGCAAGGGCTTAGAGATTTGAATGAAGTGATAAAGATTGGTGAAAATGAGAACAGTCCCAATTATAAGGCTGTTGCCACAATATTTCGCTCATGGATCTTTTTATTGCTTACCGATGCTTATGGCGATATACCCTACAGCGAAGCCATTGATATTGATAACCATATTACTCCGGCTTACGATGCCCAGCAGGATGTTTACTATGGCCTGCTTGACGAACTGAAAAGTGCGGCTGCTCTTCTTGACCCTGCGCAAAAAGCCGTCACTGGCGATTTAATCTACTCTGGAAATCTTACCCGCTGGAAAAAATTTGCCCATTCGCTTCGCTATCGGATTGCACTGCGTATTGCCGACAGAGCGCCCGAGAAAGCAAGGCAAACTATTCTGGAGATACCCGTTGCCGAGTTGATAGGAAGTGGCGATATTGCTCAATTGGTCTATCTTACATCGCCCAATCAAAACCCGATTGCACTCTTTTTCGAAACCCGCGACGATTATCGTGTCAGCAAGAGTATTGTCGAAACATTGAAATCACTGAATGACCCACGATTACCCATTTTTGCCAATAAAACTGAATCGGCGACTCCCGAAGTATATATTGGTGTGCCTAATGGGTTGACCAATAGCGGGGCAAGCGCCCTAGGGTTCTCTAAGACATCGAAATTGGGCAGTTATTTTACAACCCCTCAAACCCCGGCTGTTATCATATCGCCTGCCGAAGTCCTGTTTGCCCGTGCCGAAGCAGCGGCAAGGGGGTTTACAGCTGAGGATGCAGCGTCGCTTTATAACCAGGCGATTACAGCATCGCTCAATCAGTTTGGAATAAGCAACAGTGCAACAATTACGGCTTATCTGGCCCAACCGGCTGTTCAATACAATCCGGCCAATTTCCGTCAGTCAATTGGTGTACAAAAGTGGATTGCACTGTTTGGACAGGGGCTCGAAGCCTTTGCCGAATGGCGTCGCCTCGATTACCCGCAATTGCTTCCTGCTGTTGCTGGTACACTTGACGGCAAGATGCCTGTCCGCTATCTTTATCCGGGGAGCGAGCAATCGCTGAATGCGAAAAGTTACAAAGCTGCTGTCGCCCGTCAGGGAACTGATGCCCTTATAACAAAGCTTTGGTTCGATATCAACTAAGTATTAAAATCGTCGAAGTTGTTTTCAATTGCCCGGCAGATTTGGTAGCTTCGGCTTTCGATTCTCAACTTCACGATTTGTTCTGACAATCGTCAAATTAAATATGCAGCAATGAAAAACATCCGATGTTTGATAGCCGGTGTAGTCGTAACTTTATTGTTGATATCCTGTAATTCGGGTAACTCAACTTTGAAAGAAGGAGTATGGCGAGGCGTTTTTGACCTGGAGAGTAACGAAATTCCTTTTATTTTCGAAGTAAAAGGTTCCAGCCCCGATAGTCTGTCCGTTTCGCTGATAAACGGTGAAGAGCGGTTCCCGTTAGGAAAAATAACCTATAGGAACGACTCGGTTACTATCCCCGTTGATCTTTATGATGCAGTGCTGACCGGGAAACTTCTGGACAATCGTATCGATGGACGATTTATCAGGTTAACGGCCGAAAAGCCCGATAAAGGTATCCCATTTAAGGCACAGTGGGGTCAGTCCCAAAGATTTCTGACCGTAGCTGAAATCCCGCAGTTTTCGCTTGGTGGCACATGGGATATTGAAATGTTGAACCCCGACCACCCCAATCATACAGTTGGTATTTTCGAACAGCGGGAGAACCTGCTGACCGGTTCTATCCTGACCAACAGTGGCGATTACCGTTTTCTCGAAGGGGTGGTTTACGGGAAGAGATTTCAACTCTCAGCTTTTAGTGGTTCATCGCCTTATCTGGTCGAAGGGGAGTTTACTTCTGACTCTACTTTTGTTGGGGCGTTTGTTACACCCAGGCGAAGTGTGAAAATTGAAGGCCGACGGAACCCTTCAGCCGCTCTTGCCGACCCGTACGGGCTCTCGGCACTAAAAGAAGGGTTTACCACACTTGATTTTTCGTTCCCCAATCTCGATGGCAATCCTGTTTCACTTGCTGACAGTCGTTACAAAGGTAAAGTTGTAATCGTTTCAATACTCGGCAGCTGGTGTCCAAACTGCCTCGACGAAGCGGCCTTTCTGTCACCATGGTACAAAGAGAATCGCAAACGTGGGGTAGAGATTCTCGGATTGGCTTTCGAAAGAAAAAACGATTTTGACTTTGCCAAACGTACCTTGACCAGGTTGATTGAGCGATTCGATATTCAATATCAGATTCTATTTGCCGGTCAGTCGGGAACCGATTCAGCCTCTAAGGCACTTCCTGCCTTGAATGGGATAGCGGCTTTCCCAACTACTATCTTTATCGATAAAAAAGGCGCTGTTCGTAAAGTACATACCGGGTTTAGCGGCCCTGCAACGGGCAAATTCTATGAAGATTTCAAGGGTGAGTTTAATCGTTTGGTCGATACGTTGTTGGTTGAAGAATAATTTTAAATCGTTGAAATATAGTATTTAGCGGGCTGAGACTTCAATCGGAAGTTTCGGCCCGCCTCTTTTTTAACGGAATATTCAACTTTTTTTCAAACCTTTTTGCCGTAGATTGCGTAAATAGCCCTGAAAATGGTTGCAAAATATACCTATTAATAGGTATGTGCAGGTAAAAATAGTTGCATAGATTTGCCCTCCGTAATTGTAAAAGATGAAAGTAGTCGCGCCAACCCATAATTCGCTCCGAATGACCGGTACCCTACCTCGGGTGCAGGTTGGCTCTTTTTTCACGTTGAAGGTGCAGCCGTTCTCTGTGTCGATGCGAATGCGCATGCGCATCTGATATTTTCACCCCCAATAATATTGTATACTGATTTGCTTAAAGCTTCTTATGTTCGGTTAAAGAACGACGGCTTAATGCATAATTAAATGATAATCGGATAGTTTAGAAATCAATTATTAATATTTTTTACTTATGGACGAATTGAAATACTCATTCAACACCCGATCGATACATGTCGGCGAGAAACCCCGGTTTTTAGAAGGCAGCAATAGCGAAGTAGTTGCCCCCATCTATCTTTCATCGACCTATGCACGAAAAGAGGTGAAAAGCCCGGGCTATTTTCAATATTCGCGTTGCGATAACCCTACCCGGTTTGCACTCGAGAAACGATATGCATCGCTCGAAAAGACCAGCTATGGCCTCGGCTTTGCTTCAGGCCTTGCAGCCGAAGCAACCCTGCTCTTCACATTGCTTAACCCCGGTGACCATATTATCGGTTTCGACGATTTGTATGGTGGGACTAAACGGTTGTTCAACCAATGGAAAGAGAAGTTTAACCTTTCGGTAAACTTGATCGATGTTACCAATTTGCTGTTGCTCGAGGAGACGATAACCCCTGCAACCAAATTTATCTGGTTGGAAACACCAACCAATCCGCTGCTCAAAGTGTGCGATATCCAAGCTGTCGCTGAATTGGCCCATCGACACGGCATTTTGGTAATTGTTGACAATACTTTCTTGTCGCCCTATTTCCAGAACCCTGCGTTGTTGGGTGCCGATATCGTGGTACACAGTATTACCAAATATATTGCCGGTCACAGCGATGTGATTGGAGGAGCAATTATGTTGAATGATAAAGATATCTACGAGAAACTGAAGTTCAACCAAAATTCGCTTGGCGTTGTCCCTTCGCCATTCGACTGCTATTTGGTGCTGCGAGGTTTAAAAACCCTGTCACTCAGGATGGAAAAACATCAGTCGAATGCGCTGGCAATTGCGCAATACCTCGAGACCCACCCGAAAGTGAGCCGAGTTTATTATCCCGGTTTGCCAAGCCATCGGCAATACGAGCTTAATGTGAGACAGGCAAGTGGTTTTGGTGGAATGATTTCGTTCGAAATCAAAGGGGGAGAAAAGGAGGCCATTCAGTTTCTTGAGCATCTCGAACTCTTTACCCTGGCCGAAAGTTTGGGAGGGGTCGAATCGTTGATTGAACATCCGGCACTGATGACCCACTCATCGATTACCCAACAGGAACGCGAGCAGGCTGGTATCAAAGATTCACTCATTCGTGTTTCGATAGGAGTCGAAGATGTAGAAGATCTTCAGAACGACCTTGAACAGGCTTTTGCCCAGGTTGTTATTGGATAGGTTGAAACGAAAAAGTTGAATAAAGTACAAGCGTGTCCGACGGGCACCTGTACTTTTGTTTAACCTTTGATATTGTTGCATTACAACCTCCCGCTATCCTTCCCGGATCGTTTCGATGTACCCAGGAAAATCCTCCGCCGGTTGTAACCGAGCACGGCAACCGATGCAAATGTTTTTTCGACTTGCCCGCAGGCCAGTAAATAATATTTTTTGAAATGATTCTATGAACCGAAATAAAGTTTGTCGGATTGTCATTGCAGATTCGCAGTACCTTATTGTCGAAGCGCTGAAAAGCATTATTGGCAGGGACGATCGTTTTGCCATTGCCGGGGCTGTTTCAACGCACAGTGAGCTTACGGCATTACTCGGTACGGCACATTGCGATTTGTTGATTACTGATATAACCGGAATCGATTACGGGACGATTGACGATCTTAAAGATATCCGGTTGAAATATCCGAATATGGCCTGCCTGATTCTTTCCAACACAATTGGGAAAGCTGAGTTTTCTGGATTGACCAGATTGGGAATAAAGAATATTATCAGCAAGTGGACCAATGAGATCGATTTCTTTGATGCTATTGAGGCTTCGGTAAAAGGGCGCAAGTTTTATTCCGACGAGATACTTGAACAGTTCCTCTACCCGGCCGATAATAAGCAACCGGCCGACGAAAGCAAAACCCTTACGGTTTCAGAGATGGAGATTGTGAAATTGATTGCCGGTGGCTTAACGACAAAAGAGATAGCTGGCAGGCGAAACATCAGTTACCATACGGTAAACACCCATCGCAAAAATATCTTCAGGAAGATAGAAGTTTCCAATGCCTCAGAACTGATTATCCATGCCATTAAATCGGGCTGGATTGATAATATCGAATATTACATTTAGAAATTACCCTCTATATGGTAGGTTAAAATACCACATATATGGGATTTTCGTTTTCGTTTCGTCGCGCTATCTTCGTTACTGTTATTTAGTTTAGGTAATGATGATAAAGTTTACAGTTTTAAGAAAAGTCCGAAAATTAGTCACTGGAAAGGGGATGGGAGGAAAAGGCAGGTGCCTTTTTCCCCGTTCGTTTTGAGTCTTTTTCAAGCCCGGATATCAATCTTTTGGTCAACGTGCATTTACAGTTTTTTCAGCATCCACAGCTCGCACCCGAAATGACCACTGTTGCCCAGCGGGGCACACAAATACTCGAACCCAAACTTCTCGTAAATGGTCAACGCCTTTTTCAGTTCAGGCATTGTTTCAATGTAAACCTGCCCGAAACCTAAATCCTGAGCCGTTTGCAAACACTTCCCGATAATCATCTTTCCCAATCCAATCCCGCGTGCTTCGGGCCGAAGGTACATTTTCACCAGTTCGCAGGTATCGTCAGGTAAGCCTTGCGTTGGGAAAATACCGCCTCCGCCAACAATTTGCCCATCGATTTCGGCCACGAAATAGGCGGCCTGCCTTTGCTGAAAAAGGGAATAGAGGCTATCGGTAGCGCTGTCGGTAAATACCGTTCCCGGACGGTTGGCTCCAAATTCGGTCAGTGTAGTCCGGATAATATGGGCCAAAACGGCATTGTCGGAAGGTTGAATCGGACGGATGGTGGCAGTCATTGGAATTATAGGTTGAATGATTTGCAATGATAATCGATTGGCAACAAAAATGTGATGTGCCAAGCGAGAATTTCCGGTATTTATGTGCAAATTTTATGCAAACGACTGACGGAACATCTTTTCGAAAAACGAAAAAGAGTTGTAACTCTTTCGATTTACAACTCTTCTCTTTTTAGTGAACCCTACGGTACAGAATTCGAACCATTTGATGGATGATTTAAAATCTATGGGCGAAATTAGAATAACATAAAACGCTATTTTATTCTTGTAATCAGTTGGTTAAAGTTTGACCAAATTATTTTTTGAACTTGGACTTCATTTAATTTCCATTCATTGGATAAATAGGAAATTACAGCTTGGACCTGTCCTGGCTTAATGGGGGAATTGTATTCAGAAACAAAAGGACCATCTGTTTCTGTCAGAACTAATCTTTGAGGTATTTTTGCAATTATTTTTCTTCCTGAAATAGATTTCGTCATTGCCGGATTAAGCGAAAAGTAATAACCTTCTTGTGCAATTTCATCAACTAAATTCAGTCCGCCTGAATACCAATGGAATATAGCATTTTTAATTCTGTATTTTTTTAAAAGCTTTAAAACATCTTTTTCTGCGCGTCTTGAATGAATACTGAGTAACTTCTTCTGATCTACTATCGCATTCAATATATTTTCAAAGGTTTGGGTTTGTATTTCTTTTGTTTCAATGCCTTCCTTAGAAAAATCCAACCCTATTTCTCCTATGTACGAAGTTTTAGAAAGATTCTTCAAAAATTTCTTGAACTCTTTTTCGTGATCATGGGCGTATAAAGGATGCATACCCAATGCTTGTCTTACCTTATTCCGATTCCGAAAAAATTGGTAACCTCTTTCAAAGTGACTTGGCAAATTTGTCATTGAAAGGATCGGGAAACCGGCTTTTTCGCAATCATTAAGAATTAACTCTGGATTAGGGTATAAATCGATATGGCAATGCGTATCTAACATCTAAACTCCTGCTTTTAATTTGACTGCAGGGTTTCCAACTTTTTTCACCCACTGTTTAAGCTCATTTCTCGTTCTCCAAACTACATCAACATATTGATTTAATTTGGTAAGGTTCTTAACTCCGTTAACTATTAACTCTTGTTTTATTTCCGCTTTTGATAGTGGAGTATTTAAAAAATCCAAACAAGCTCCAATATCCTGAGACTTCTTGCTTAGAAATGGGATTAATGAATTTATTGAATTACCATACGAGGTATTGTCTCCAATTGTCATAAGCGAAGCTTGTCTATATATACAAGGCATGCAAATTCCACAATGTGTTGCTCCCGGTATTTGCCAATGAGCTCGATGTCCTCGTTTCCCGCATGAGTTTGATTTTTCAATTAAGCTTAAGAAACCTGGATTATTCTTCGCACAATCATTTACCATTTCCCCCTTTGTGTAAAACTCATAGGGATTGTAAATCTTTGTTGCAATAGATAAAATATTCCAAATAGAAAGTATTTTGTCTAAAACAAAGGGATGTGTAGTTCTTGTGCTACAGGAACTTCTCCTGGAGGCACTAAGCGGGAAATTTAATGATACCGTTCCATTTTCAGGAACAGTTATACTCAACGTATCTGTTGCTTGTGCAATCATCAGCGCTAGGCCAATAAACAAAAACGACCTACTCCTAAACGTTGTTTCTCTGTTTGTATTTGTATATCCCAATGAAACTTTAATAGAAGGAACATATGTGAATTGATTAGAATACATTTTTTTGAATTCTGAAATCAAATCTTTTTGGTCACCTTTCGGACCATGCATTTGTGAGTCATAATGTGAAACAAATAGAACCTTATGTTGGGGATTCTGACTTAGGAAGTCTAAAGCTCCAATTAAAGAATCCAGACCACCTGAAAGCAAATTAACCTGAACGAAAGTACCTGAATATACCTTGTCTAAATCTGCTTTCGGGAACTCAAACGATTCTTTTCTAAATTCAATATTCCAGTAATCTCCAGTAAGAAATGATAATAGTGTATTAAGTTCACTTTTGCAGGGGGCCCATTTAATGGGATCGTGAACAGGAAAACTAACAGTCAACTCTCTTGACCAACCGTCTATTGAATTTAGTTTCCTTTCAATAAATCTATCTATCCCATACACTGACGCACTAATTATAAAGAAATCAAGTACATCTTTATTTACTCGATTTGCAAAAGGAAGCAGTGTTTTAAAGTCAATATTAAGTGTTGAATTTCCACCAATATCATCTACAATGTTTATTGTTCCTGTCCCGGTATTAGTGTTATAAACTGGTTTATGAACTTTAATCGTTTTCATCGCAAATGATTTTTATTACAGAATCAAAAATTTTTTCTTCCTCTCTTTTTCCTTCATTCCCTTTCCAATCAATTTTTTCTACAGGCCGTTGAGTATTTAATACCTTTACTTGTCCTAAAATATCCTCTTTGATGACTTTAAAAGTCTCCTTACTAATTTCAACACCCTTTTGTTGTTTTATTTTTTCTTCAAATCTTTGGGATAAATGTTCGAAAATGTATAAACCCCAAAATTTACAAAGTATATCAGATAATCCTTTCCCGTCAACATATTCTTTTATAAGCTGTTCAAACTTATTGAGATCATTCCCTACTATTTCTGCTAGCTCTTTAAAAATCTCACAAGAAGCGTTATTCGCAGCAGTTTCGTCCATTCCTTCATGTGATTCTGAACAAAAAACAAGCAGAAAATCTAAAACCTCTTGAAAGGTTTTACCTTGTAAAGAACCAAAACCAATATCTACTAACGTTTCTTGTAAACCGTTACTTCCAACGCCTGAAAAGAAACTTGTTATTCTTCCAGCAGATCTGACACCAGCTTTACCTATGGAGGACGACTTACCTCTACTAATATTCTTTCGTCCTCCGGCAGTTTTAACCAAATTTCTGAAAGCAGATTTTAAATGGGCACTTCTTTTATCTGCTATTCGTTTATACTGTTTGGCTTCATCTTGAGGAGCAATATTATTATTGGCTTCTAATTGTTTTTCAGTTTCAACAGTTTTAGAAATATTGGTAATTGATTTATTCAAATTGCCCCAATTTGGCTCACCGGAAACGCCAGGTGTTAATCTTTGCGTTGTTCCCATTATTTTTTAGGATTTAATGCTTTATAAATTTGTGAGTTTTTTTCAAACTGACTATATAAAGATTTAATATTGTCATTTTTGCCCTGTGCCAATGTAAATGAATTACGAAGACTAAATGGAATTTTACTATTATCTACTTTCTTTATAGCTCTGCCATAAGACTCAATAACATTGTGTAAATTTTGAGCCATCATTTCAATGAAGACCTTATGTATGCTATCGTTTTCGGGAAATTTAACCAATTCTTTTTCAAGCAATGATAACAATATTTCATATTCAGCATCGCTGAGTTTGCTTATTATGTCTTGTGAAATGTAGTTGGTTAATATGCTTCCAGAACCGTGCTCAATTAGTTTTTTAGTCAAGATTCTAATATGAGGTGGTATTAAGGATGCTCCACTAATTGTGGTAGATAG